>JAQURM010000007.1 GCA_028715605.1 Desulfovibrionales bacterium | reverse complement strand
GTAAGATGTGTGTAGGACATGACAGGCTCCTTCTGGGTGTAAGGTTGGTCGTGCTTCCTACACTACCAGAAACCCTGTCATGTCTTCTAGTTATCTTAAGTGGTGCACTTGCAACTTGAATTCACCAATGCTCTGCAAATCAAAGGGGTCAGCCCTTGACATTGGACAAAATCTCGCTGATTCTCTTTTTTAGCTTCCCGTCACCTTGCAGCTTTTCAGAGAATCGCCGGTAACCTTTGGCCACGGCGGAATAGCTGATGCCGCCGAGAATCGAACCAATCTCTCCGTTGGTTATGCCCGTGTACTTCTTTAAGAGGAGCCAAAGCGCTTCTGGACGCACAACAACGCGACATCCTTACCAATGTCTTCGGAACGGGCGACTTCAATAGTGGCACCGTCGCATGCTTCTCCTAACTGACTGGCAATATGTTTGATCCAATTGTTTTCACGGCGTGCATGCTGATAGAGAACTAGAAAATCGCCGGCCCGGAGGTTCGACCACGAATATCTAACTTCTTTCTTGGTCGTATGTTTTGCACTCGTACTCTTCGGTTCCAGACCAGTATCAGGATCGAAAAACAGCAGTAACGGACGGGTACATCCTTCCAGACATCGGGCTATATGCTCCGAGTAAGAGGCACGATCAGTATGCTTGAATGGCTCCATAATGACCTTCACCTCCACTCCGCACTGTTGCCCCAGTCTTGCAATGTCTTGTATGTTGCGGAAGAAATGCCACACGTCCTCGGATATTGGAATTCGGCTGCCTTGAAACGTGAAATGCTGTCGTGCTTTTTCCGGTCGCCAATAGGGCACCTGAATAACGGTTTGGAGAAAATTTGAGCGAGCTATGTGTATGAGTACCGCCCACTTGATGAGGTCTCTGTTGTCGGCATACCATAAATCACGCATGGCGATCCCTTCCGAGGCCCAACATTATACATTATTATATCGACTCGACTTTTTTTCATCAAAACTCGCAGATAATAGCGATGATACTACAAATTGGCAAACAGTACAATAAAATGAAATCAAATATCAATTAGATAAGCCGATAGCATAAAATCCGGAAGTTTACTTTTTGTTGTAATTATCAATGTCTTCAAACATATCAACTCCGAATAAATTACTATTTGTTCGGAGTATAATACGAGTTATTACTCCTATAGCCTGTTTGTTCTCATAAAATCACACAAATTGTCGCGACAATCTTGGCTTCTCCCGGTTGTGGATGTCCACATTGCCATCATGGCAGGCTTATCCGGCACGCCACGGCGTATCTTCGACCCGTACAAACTTTCTGTACATCCTCTCAACCTTCTTCTCAGTCACATACGGCTTGTGGACCCTGAACCCACCTCCAAAGGAATGAGGAATGTGCATGAGTTCGTGGATAAGAACCTTAATCTGCTCTTCTTTGCTGAGCTTATCAAACCTTTCAGAAATAACCTCAATAACATAATGAGGCCTCTGGTTGAGGGCTGATTGCATTATTCTGGAAAGCCCGTGACAGCGGGCAATCACCCTCTTGCTGTTAGAGCCTTTGCTCCTTATACAAACCAGCCTGGATTCATCCACATGGGTCATTTGTAGTTTATGAATAATGCCTTTTATTGACGCGCCAATGTCCTCGGCCAATTCGTACTGAATCATAGGCAAAAAATAAGCATAGCTAAAAGGAAAAATCAAGAGATTTCGATCAGATGGCGGGGGGTTAGTAAATGTCCCGGCTACGCGGTGTTACCTTTAAATCCGGCCTTCAGCCCTCAGGCAATCCTTAAATACCTTGTAAAAATGCTCATTCTGGGACAGCGACTTTTGCAAAATCTCCCGCATTTCGCCCAGGTCCTTTTCATTGATAATAGCATCTACAGAGAGGGAAAAGGCCATTAACGTATCCAGTGTCCTGTGCTGAGCGGAAATGAGAAACAGAAAGATATTACGCCGTACAGATATGGGAAGGCGATCCAGATACCTTAAAATAGGGTTGTTTCCCGTCCCTCCTTCCGCAGATTTCTCACTTACAACCATCACATCGTAATGATTATAACGCACCTTGGCATAAAATATCCGCAGGTCATCAGCCGCGCTCGTTTTGTAGCCAAGCTCCTCCAGGGCGCGCACAACGCCTCCCTTCATAGACTCATCCGGCACGCAAACCAGCCCGGTCTTCGTCCCTGCTTCGAAGAATTCGATAGCGACATCCTGATCGGTATCCGGCAACGGATCGATCTCTTCACTCTTTCCCCTCGTATCTATGGGAATCTTGCCTTTGCAATCCGGGCAGGTGAGGACGACCTTGGTGTTCGCCGGTAACTTTTCATCCGGGACAAGAAAGCGCTTCTGACATCCAGGACATGAGAGTTCCATATTTAAGACTTACCTCCTGCGTTCCTTGCCGTAATCCCCGTCCAGTTTCAATCCCTCGATATCGGAGGTCTTCTCACCTTTCTGGGCCTTAAGCTGGTCTATGCCCCGGCTGACCACCGCACGGTGTGAGGCATAAGCCAGGGCAGTTTCTTCCGTAATCAGGCCTCGCTCGTAAGAACGGAGGATATCTTTATCGAAGGTCTGCATGTTAAATGCCTCACCGCTGTCTATGATCTCGTAAAATGTCTTTCCTTCTGATTCGCCATTCAAAATAGAGTCTTTGATCCGCACGTTATTGTTCATGACCTCGAAAACAGCCACCCTCCCCCCGCCCACTTTGGGCAGGAGTTTCTGGCAGACCACCCAGCGTGTGGTATCAGCGAGGCGTATGCGGATCTGCTGTTCTTCATCCTTACTGAACATGCCTATAATACGGTTGACGGTCTGACCGGCATCTACCGTATGCAGGGTGGAAAACACCAGATGACCTGTCTCCGCGGCGCTCAGACCGATCTCTATGGTTTCGCGGTCGCGCATCTCGCCCACCAGGACTACATTCGGGGCCTGCCTGAGGGCGGCACGAAGCCCGTGGGCAAAGCTGTCGAAATCCGCGCCCAGCTCCCTCTGGTTAAATGTGGCCTTCCTATGGGCATGAACAAACTCTATCGGGTCTTCCAGGGTGATGACGTGCACCGGCTCCGCCTCGTTTATCTCATTGAGGATGGCCGCAAGAGAGGTCGATTTACCGGTGCCCGTGGCCCCGGTGAAAAGGATTATCCCGTTTCGTTCCCTGGCCATTTTATAAAAAGATTCGGGCAGCTCAAGTTCCTTAACGGTCGGGATATGGGTGCTCAGTTTCCGCATCACGGTAGAGTAATAACCCTTTTGCTGAAAGACGTTTACCCTGAAACGCGCCCGGCCGGGAAGCTGATAGGAAAAATCACAGGAACCTTCCCGAACCAGGGCCTTGAGCAGCCTTGCATCCGAACCCATCAGGTGAAGGGCAAATATCTCCGCCTGATAAGGCGTAATCTGTTCAATGGGCGAATCCAGGGATACCGGAACCAGGCGACCCGATGAAACTACCTGAAATGGCCGCCCTACAGTTACGTTTAGATCGGAGATGCTCTCCTGAGATTCCAGCATCCGGGTTATGATATGATCGATGTCGGCCTTATTTATAGACAATTTTTATACCTCCGTGAAATCTTCCGGCGGCTTCTTTAAAAATTGAGTAAATTTTTCTTTGTTGATACTCTTGTTATACGCCTCGGTGGCATCGATCCACCCTTTCTGCAGGAGTTCCATGATGGCATCGTCCAGGGTCTGCATGCCGTATTTCTTGCCGGTCTGCATGGCAGACGCGATTTGATAAGTTTTTCCCTCACGGATGAGGTTGCGCACCGCGGGCGTGGCAATCAATATTTCCAAGGCCACGCACCTGCCTTTAATGTCCACGCGCTTAAACATGGTCTGTGAGACCACAGCCCGCAAGGCATCAGCCAGTGTGGAGCGCACCTGGGGCTGCTGGTTGGCCGGGAAGATTTCAATCATGCGGTCCACGGTCTTGGAGGCGTTCAATGTATGTACGGTGGCAAAAACCAAATGGCCGGTCATAGCCGCCTCCATGGCCAGGGCGATAGTCTCCAGATCACGCAGTTCACCGACCAGGATAATGTCCGGGTCTTCACGCAAGCTGGCCCTGAGGGCCGCGGCAAAAGACTTCGTATGCGTCCCTACCTCACGATGATTCACGATACAGCCCTTGCTCTTGTGCACAAACTCGATAGGGTCTTCAACCGTGATAATATGATCCTTGCGGGTCGCATTGGCGTGATCAATAATCGCGGCCAGCGTCGTTGATTTACCGCTGCCGGTAGGGCCGGTTACCAATATCATACCCTTAGGGAGCGTAGCCAAGTTCTTGACCACCGCCGGCAGACCCAATTGTTCGGCCGACAGGATATCGCTCGGTATCTCTCTGAAAACCGCCCCTATGCCGTATTTCTGCATGAAAAAATTGGCGCGATATCTGGCTAATCCCGATATCTCATGACCGAAATCAAGATCACCGGTCTCCTCAAATATCTTGATCTTGTCCTCTGGGGTGATCTCATAGAGCATGGCCTTTAGTTCGTCGTTTTCCATGACCTTATACTTGACCCGTTCCATCTCGCCCCGAATACGCAAGATAGGTTGAGATCCGGATATAAGATGCAGGTCCGAAGCGCCCTGCTCATGCATCAATTTAAAAAAGGCGTCAATCTGGGCCATCTTTAGCCAATCCTCCGCTTAAGTTAAATATTTATCACTCCAGACCGCCGGCTTCCAGCCTGCTGATCGCCGCTGGTCCGCCGCGGATTGAATGCTTAATAGCTACGCCAACTATATCGACATAAAAAAGAAAAACCTTAATCACCGGACTCAATCATCCAAGACAAGGCGGGCAGGCAGAGGCGTTCTCTGTGCACTCTGCGGTGAACTATTACAATTAAGGCTTGACTTTAAAATTTTAAGTCGATATTTTGCAAAAACTTGTGAACAGAGATTGATGACCTCGTAAAAAGCCAGAGTTTAGACGGCACAGTAAAAAGCTCCAGTTGCAAGGCGCGCAAATCCTGAGGAATGAGGCGTACTCGTAGTTACGCCGCAATGACGAAGGATGCCGCGCAACGCAGCAAATGGACTTTTTACGAAGCCGTCAAGATTCAGTTTAGAAAGGGGAGAAAATGGGTATTCAGTTAGATAAGGTTCGCAATATAGCCCTGCTTGCTCATAGCGGCGCAGGCAAAACATCCCTGGCCGAAGCAATACTTTTTGCATCGGGACGGACAAGCCGTCTGGGCCGGGTAGATGACGGCACCTCAATTCTGGACTACGAACCGGAAGAAATCAAAAGAAAGATTACTATAAGCTCGGCCTTTAATCATTATACGTGGCAAAAACATACGATTCATTTTATCGATACACCGGGTGATGATAATTTCCTCAATGATACCAGGATGTCCCTGCAGGTGGCAGACAGCGCCGTATTCGTAATCGATGCCATTGACGGGGCCAAACCCTTAACCCGGAAGATATGGAACCTGGCCGGGGAGTTCCATCTGCCCCGTATTATTTTCATTAATAAAATGGACCGGGAAAGGGCGGATTTTTACAGGACATTAGACGGCATTTCCACCACCCTCAACGCCCGCTGCGTGCCTGTTCAACTTCCTATCGGCGCAGAAGATAAGTTCACCGGAGTGGTGGACCTCATAAATGAAAAGGCCTTCGTATTCGCCGGCGATCAAAGCGGCCAGTACAAGGAATGTCCTATCCCCGAAGACATGAAAGATTCTGTTAAAAAAAACCGGGAAAGTCTCCAGGAATACGCTGCGGAGGCAGACGACGCCCTGGTGGAAAAATTTCTGGAGGAAGGAACCCTGACGGTGGCCGAAATAGAAAAAGGACTGGCCGGCGGTATGACTGCGGGACGATTTGTCCTGATATGCTGTGGCTCAGCTACACGCAATATCGGTGTCACCACCCTTATGGAGGCCGTCAATCAATATCTTCCTTCCCCTCTGGATAAGGGGGCAAAAATGGCCTTAAATGCCAGGAGCAAGGAACCGGTCGAAATAGCCCCCGCTCCCGATGCGTCGTTGACGGCTCTGGTCTTTAAGACCCTGTCTGATCCGTATGCCGGACGGCTCTCTATCTTGCGCATTTACTCCGGCACACTGAAACCGGACACCACCCTCTACAACTCAAATAAGCAGACCACGGAGCGTATCGGCCAGCTTCTGTCCCTGGAAGGTAAGGCACAAAAATCCGTTGAAGGTGTGGGACCGGGAGAATTAGTCGCAGTCGCTAAATTAAGGGACACTGTGACCGGTGATACCCTCTGTACTGAAGGATCGCCGGTCATCATTGAGGCCCTGCAACCGCCGCCGCCGGTTATTTCCTACGCCTTAAAACCAAAAACCAAGGCCGATGAAGAGAAGATATCCGCGGCCCTGGGAAAACTCAAAGAAGAAGACAATGCCATCCTGGTTACCCGTAATGAGGCGACCAGGGAAACCATTCTTTCCGGCATGGGACAAATCCATATCGAGGTTGTAGCAGAAAAGTTAAAAAGAAAATACAATGTTGACGTCAACCTTACCCTGCCCAAGGTCCCTTATAAAGAGGCCATCAAAAAAACCAAACAGGGTGTTGTCTACCGGCATAAGAAACAGACCGGCGGGGCCGGGCAGTTTGCCGAGGTTCACTTTGATATCAGTCCCCTGCCACAGGGGGGCAGCTTTGAGTTTGAAAATGCCCTGACCGGAATGAATGTGCCCCGCAATTTTGTTCCTGCAGTGGAAAAGGGCATTCAGGAGGCTATGCAGGCCGGCCCCCTGGCCGGCTATCCGGTCGTGGGCGTTAAAGTCAGATTTTATGACGGTAAGTCGCATGAGGTTGATTCATCGGAGACAGCCTTCAAGATTGCAGCCATCCAGTGCTTCAAGAAAGGCATGCTGGAGGCTATGCCTATCTTGCTGGAACCGATCATGTCTATGACTATTCTGGTCCCGGACGACTGCATGGGTGATGTTATCGGGGACATAAACAGCCGCCGGGGAAAGGTAATAGGGGTAGAGACCCGATCCGGGGTGCAGGCCATCCTGGCCCATGTGCCCATGGTCGAGGTGCTGCGTTACGCCTCCGAGCTCACCTCGATGACTGCCGGACGCGGTACATTCAGCATGGAATTCTTGCGCTACGAAGAAGTTCCGGCTCACTTGACTGAAAAGATTGTCGCTGCGGCTAAAAAGGAAGGCGAGGCTTAGGCTTAGAGACCAGAGGAAATTATAACCGTTCACCGAAAAGACGTTCCTCGCGCTTTTCAGGTTCTTACGGTCAACGGTGAACGATTACGGGAAACCTAATATTGACCAACGAAGAACCGGATAAAGAAAGCCTGTCTCTATCCCAGAAGATAGCCCGGATGAACGTCGCCGAGAAGATCAAGCTGGCCATGACTGGCGACAAAGAGTCCCGAGGCATCCTAATCCGCGACGGGAACAAGATGGTCCAGGGAGCCGTAGTACAGAATGCGCGTCTTACCGATGCCGAGGCAGTCCAGATAGCCAAGATGCGCACTATGGACGAAGGCGTTATCCGGCATCTGGCCACTGAACGCAAGTGGCTGAAGGTCTATCCGGTTAAAGTGGAGCTGGTTAAAAACCCGAAGACGCCCCTTATGCTGGCCATAAGGTTGCTGCCGCTTCTGCGCGAAGCAGATTTGCGAGATATAGCCAAAAGCAAAGATGTCCTGAAGACTATTTCTTCACAGGCCCTGCGCCTGCTCAGTCAAAAAAAACAGTAACCAGTCTGCCTCCAGCCTTCGGTCGACTTGGGGCCGGCGTATAACTTAAAAAACCTATGTACACAGCAGCCATAGTCACTATAAGCGATAAGGGATCCGAGGGAAAACGGGAGGATCTGAGCGGCCCGGAACTGAAAAAGATATTAAGTAAGGCCGGTTACCGTATCGCCGCCTATACCATCATCCCTGATGATCTAACCGTTATTGTCAACACCTTAGTGCGCTTGGTAGATGTGGAAAAAGCAGATATGATCGTGACCACAGGCGGTACAGGACTTTCCCCGCGAGATGTGACTCCGGAGGCCACGGCCATGGTTATTGAACGGGAAGTCCCGGGCATGGCCGAGGCCATGCGCACCGCCAGCCTGCAAAAAACGCCGCATGCCATGCTCTCACGGGCCTTAGCCGGGATAAGGAAAGAGACCCTGATTATTAATCTGCCGGGCAGCCCGAAAGGCGCCCGTGAAAATTTAACCACCCTCCTGCCTGCTCTCCCCCATGCCCTGGCCAAAATCAAGGACGATCCCTCGGAATGTGCCCGGTAGTCACTGTTTAATAATCATCAGCCCGGCGCAAGTGAAATGACCGCTGAAAGTGATGATCCAAACAGAAATAACTAATACCGTAACACATTAGTTGCTTGAAACCGTCCTACATTCAGAAAAGGCTATTAATCTGGAACTCACGAACTCATGAAAGAACAGAGCAACCAGAAGTCGAACTGCTGAAAATCAATTTCTCAAAAATACTTTCCTGATTTTCTGAGTTCCTGATTCAAACGTCTTCCTGAATTCTTTCAAGCCCCTTTCTTCCTAATTTCCCGATTTGATATGTTTCTTTGCAATTTTTATCATGCAGTTTCAAAATGCTAAATTGTTACCTAATACCTAATAATATACATTATATATCATCATTATCTAATTGAAATCATGTATATTTATATGTATAATTTAATTTTGATTAAAGTTACCGGGCTATGCCGCCGATAAGAAAATCATAACATACAGCTTCCTGGGTTGTGCGTGATTTGAGCGTCGGCCGAGTCTAATAACTAAAAAAGTAAAAGCGATCCTCATCTGCGGCAGATGCCCGGTAATGGATGGCAAAACTTAAAAAGAGAGCACTTCGAGCTCGACGGCTCTAAACGGCATTCCGGGATAGACAAAAAGATAAGGTGGTCGGTCAACCTAACTACCTAACCCCGAACCCCCGGAGGGCGGAACCCCTCCGGGGTTTTTTATTTGGCAGATCGACCGGCAGTCTCAGGATTAAAAACCAGGCATTTCAGGATCAAGTCTTCCAGTAAAAGCTTAGGCGCTATCCCGCCGGATTTGAGGGCCATATCGACCTTAAGGAGTTCGGACATACACTGAACAAGATGCTCAATTTGAAAACCCCTGGCCTGTTTTAAAAGCAAGAAAAGCGGGTACGGTGAAAGTTTTTCCAGCTCCTTAGGTATCTTTCCTTCTTTCTTAAGCCCCGGCAGTCCCTGCTGAAGGCCTTGATACGTGACATCCCCTTTTCCCAAAAAATCCAGACTCGTATCCAACGCCCACCTGGCCAGGAGGAGGCGGCGAATCTGTTTGGTGAGGGCAGCCAGTATCTGGAGCGGCACATAACCCTGGTCAAGGAGCAGACTCAGGGAAGAAAGGGCCTTCTCGGCATCCCGGTCACCGAATGCCCCGGTCAGTTCATAAATCGGCTCTTCCCTTTCCCGTTTCACTACCGCGTCAATATCTTTCAGGGTGATGGTCTTTCTTTCACCGCTGTAACTGACCAGTTTTTCTAATGCGGCGGCCAGGGAAGCCGGATTAAACCCTATCCTTTCGATAAGATCGGATGCCGCGCGCGGCTCCATGGCCTTTCCATGGCGTGTGAGTATATCCTTCATCAAGTCCTTGAGCACCGTATCCTGACTGCGTTTTGCCGCGGCGGTAATTCCTTTATCAACCGCGAAGCTCACAACCACACCCATCTTTTCTATCAGCCGGTAGAGAGACTTGCGTCTGTCCACAGTATCTGTAAGCAAGATCAGATGGTTGGAAGCCGGTATGCCTTTGGCCAGGTTCTCTTCCAGAATATCCCCTCCACCAACGGCAGGGGCTGATTCTTCCTGTCCAGCCTGTATGGCGAAGTTGGTCACTTCATTCAGCCAGGTAATATCCTCCCCACTCTTCGGGGCGCTGAATATCTTTTCCCACGTACCATCCGGGATCTTCTCCCATCCCCCGTCCCTGACATCCTCAATGGTCAGACCGGATGAGGAAATGGCCTGCACGAGGCTCCGGGCCGCCGCCTGAAGGTCGCCTTTTATAAAGTACTCGTGGCTTTTAGCCAAAAGTGGTTCGGCCGTACTTTTGGAATGGAAGAGACGGGTGTCCTTTACCACAAAAACCTGCCTCCCGGGGAAAAGGGGCAGGGTCTGCAATTCCTCTACCAGACGATAGACGTCTTCATTAGCCCCGTCTATCACCCGGAGGTTGGTGCCGCGTTTTTTTTCAGGAAGGAGGGCGGCAATAAGCTCTTCATAGGCCGCCTGGTAGAGATATCGTTCACCCCACAGGAGATATACGGGCGCTACGTCGCCCTTTGCTATGGCCTTCAGCAGGCTTTTAAAGTTAGTTCTCTCGTAAGCTGGCATTTTTATAAAACCTTCCCGCTCTCAGTTTTCAGCGGTCAGCCCTAATCGTTATACTGATGGCTGATCGCTGAGCGCTGATAGCTATTAATTACGGCGCCTCGCCTACAATCAGCACCCGGGGGCCTTCTTCGAGCGCCCGAAATCCTTCTTCATCAGGAAGCGGAGCGATAACCCACTCGTAAAGTATCCTGGCATCTTCCAGTACAGGATCCTTCGGGTATCTGTAGTATTTTTTCTGCATCGGTTCATCATAAAGCCCGATACAACCATGGGAGGCCGGATACCCGGGAACATCACGTCCATGAATCCAGTACGCCACCCCAGCTTTGGTAACGTAAAAAAGGAGGGCGTAATTCATGGGATAGGGAATCATGGTTTTTTCGATGAAATATAATGATGATTTCCGGTGACGGTCAACTGCCGTTATCCTGAATTCTCCGGCCGGGGTCTCATTACCCCTCTCGCCAGTAGTCACAGGAGCAGAGAAAACCAGGCGGCCGTATTCATACGCCCCCAGAAATTGCTCTGATAAATCTATCAGAATAAATTTTGCTTCAGTCTCTGCCGGTGGATAATACAAAGGTAAGGGCGTAAAGTCCTTAATCTCTCCGAGCCCCTTGGGGACCTTTAGAGGAAACCCCTGGCGGACATGGCGCCGGTCTATGCGGTTAAAGCGAAGCACGTCCTTCCACTGCTCCCCGAAGAGGGACTCCAGTGTCTCGCCCGGCCTAAGACTCCGGCACTCCCATTCCACTGTTGCATCGCCGGGATGACTAATCTTACACGGAGAGCGTGGGTTCTTTGCATCGGCGCTCCACACGTCTTCAGACGCTGAAAGCGAGAAAAAAACGATAAGGAAGAATGTCAGCAAGTACCGGGAGATATTCACCAGGTCCTGAATCTCCCGGAGTCTATATGAACAAAACCGGACTTGGGATAATAACCCACGCCGCCATAGCCCAGGCTTACGGCAGTTTTTCTCAGGGCATCCAGATCCACCCGCGGGATGGATATGTCTATGGCCTTCCCGGACAGATGCATGCTGTTCTTCACAACCCCCCTGCCCTCCCGCCTGAGCAGGTCATTGTACTCCGGCGACCTGTAACCGGAGATAATGTGTATTTCGTTACCTCCACCCAGGCCCTTATCCACGGCATTCAGAAATTCAATTACGTCGATATCCATTTCCTTTACTTCACGGGTATAATGACACCGGAGGATATAATTGAGGTCACTGAGGGCCCCGGGATCGTAAGCGCCCCATAGATCTCTGTAAGTCACCTTCAGTCTTTCGTCTGTATGGACATTATAGAGTGACAGCTTTCCCTCTGGCCGTCCAGGTCCTCCCCTGGCGGGAAGGGCCGGCATTATCAGCTCCTTCGCAAAGACCCGCCCGCTGAAAAGCGCAAAGGCCCCGGCCAGTGAGGCCTTGAGAAAGGTCCTTCTACTCCAAAACTGACCGAACAATTTCCACCTCTGATTAGTTATTCGTTATTGGCCGGTGACTAATGACTAATGTAAAAGTCTTCGGGAGATTAGCACAAAAGGTTGAATAAAGTCAATTTCCCCGGTTCTTATCACATGTAGGGATAGATATACTTATTTAGATAGTCCGGCTCGCAGTTGTCAGCGGCAGGGCTGAAGCGCAGCGCAAGCTTATATGGCTTTTTGCCAGATGGTTACTTGGATTCCTCTTTGATCACCTGGCCACGGGAGTTAAAGGAGATCCCTTGCTGTCTTTGTGTGCCAATCATCACTGATTCGATTATCGGTACATTGACATCATGGTACGACCTCCACTTAACGATGAAGTTCGCTCCCGAACCACCGCTTTTATCTGATTCTTTTATGACATAGCGGGTCGAAGCCATGGCACTGATTTGAACCGGGCTTTTTACGTGTTGTTTTAGCAAGTTGCCATCTGAATCGTAATAATTTACCTCAAGGATTGTTATGGGATGCTTTGGATCGGTGTTCCTAATACTAAGTGTCACCGCCAGATAGAAAGGATACTCTCGGTCGCCGCTATATATATGAGAATAAACCGGTACGTAAACGGTTTGTCCCCTCGATAGCTTTACCAGAGAGTCTGCTTCTGATCGAGCCTGTGGCCATAACATGGAGAAGATACAAAGAACCAGTAAAGCGATTGCGATCTTAGCCATTCGTCTGTTTCGAGCCATTTTTTCTACCTCCTCGTCAATTCCTGCAATAGTGATTCAATTAGTAACCGGTTTCGCTAACGCTTCGAAAGCAGCACGCTCATGAGGTTCGCCTATGACTGCTACCAGATCACCGTCAGCAAAACTATATTCGGCGTCGGGATTGGGATAAAACACTCCCTTCCGTATAACTCCCACAACAGAAGCGCCCGTCTGACTGCGTATGCCTAACTCTCGAATATTCCGCCCATTCAGGGGACTGCCCGGGGACAGATTCATCCAGGTCAGTTCCAACAGGTCCCCGGCATTTTGGAGTTGAACAATTGTACGATAATCATAATGTGTCTGATAGAGGGGGGCGTATAATTCATGGCGTACCGCGTCAGTATATCGCTGTATTTCGGTGACAGGAATGCGGAGATGGAGCAACGCCTGTCGCGTAATTTCCAAACCAGCCTCAAACTCCGGCTGAACCACCTCATAGACGCCGCTGCCATACAATGCTTTCATTTGTTCTATTCCTTCAGCCCTGGCGACGATATGGAGGGACGAATTAAGTTGACGAGCCTGGTGAACGATGGATTGTGAAACAACGATCGCGGGGACCGTGATCAGCAGCAAGCGTGCTTGCTCAATTTGGGCTGCTTCCAAAACGATTGCCTGGCTCGCGTCCCCATAAATTACGGGTAAATGGGCGGCCTTGGCCTGTTCAACCCGACGGTAATCCATCTCTATAATTACAAATGCTAAATCCAGACGACGCAAAACCTGAGCCACATGCCGCCCAACTCGGCCTCTACCGACGATAACCACGTGGTCTCGGAGTCCTGTTTGGGGAAGATTGATAGTTTGTAGCGGCTCATGTTTGAACCAACGCCTCCGGAGGGCGTACAGCGGGGCAGTCAGTCCCGAGGCAAAGGGGGTCAGAATCATAGTCACCATAGCCGTAGTAAGGATCAAAGAATACACTTCGCTTCCAATTGAATTCGTCTGGACGCCCATCCGAACCAGCACGAAAGAGAACTCTCCTACCTGGAAAAGTCCCAGCCCAACGGCTAGGGGGACTACATTGCCATAGCCGAAGAGTCTGGTCAATGTGGCGAAAATCAATCCCTTACCCACCGCTACAAGCAGCACCAAGGTCAACACCTTGCCTATGTTGGCAATTAGAAAAGCCGGGTCCAGCAACATGCCAACCGAAGCGAAAAAAAGCAGGCCGAACAGATCCCTCAGGGGAGTGATGTCGCTTAACGCCTGATGACTATAATCCGACTCACTCAGAACCATACCGGCCACAAAGGCTCCAAAAGCAAACGAAAGTCCGAAGAGGTAAGTGGCGTAGCCAACCCCCAGGCCGGCGGCAGCGATTGCGAGAAGAAATAGCTCACGTGAGTTCCAGCGGGCGATGTGGCTTATCAGGCGCGGAAGGAGCCGTGTCCCCAAGAAAATCATCAACACAAGAAATAGGGCAGCTTTCAGCGCAGCTATTCCCAGCGCCGGGAGTCCGGTTTTCGGATTATTCAACTGCGGCAATATGATCATCATGGGCACGACCGCCAGATCCTGGACAATCAGCATTCCAATCATCACTCGACTTGAGAGTGTGCCCAGCCATCCCTGATTCATCAGAGTTTTCAAGATGACCATCGTACTGGATAGGGAGATCAGCGCTCCCAGCCAAAGCGAGGGGATCCACTCCCAACCTAGGTACCACCCAATCGCAAACCCATAGGCCATGGTCAGGAGAATCTGAATAGGCGTACCGATTAAGGCAACGTTACGCACCGGTTTCAATTTTTTAACCGAAAACTCTAACCCCAAAGCAAAAAGCAAAAGCGCAACGCCAATCTCCGCCAGCCGTTCGATCTCATGGATGCCTGAAACGGTTACCCCAACGGTATAAGGGCCGACCAATACACCAGACAGAATGTAACCCAAAATCAAAGGCAGTCTTAGTTTGTGGGCAATCAAACCACCAATTAAGGCAGCCACTACGATGATAATAATATCAGATGCTATCCCCATCGGGACATGTTCTCCTTATGAGAATGATCTTTCCGGTACATTTTTCAGCTTTCGTTCATGGATTCTCAATATGGGTTCACATATGTCGATATGGGTCTGATCATTAGAATTCCTCATAAATGGAGTTGCAAAACGAATGACAGTTTTTACGGCGCGAAGCCACCCGTGAAAAGTCGAGTTAGACTGAACCGCTTATTACACGGGTTAACTTCTAAATCACTGCCGCTTGAACAGGCTGCTTTTCATAGCGAAAGGCGTAATAAGTACCACGCTTCACAAAGGCTGGCTTCTCAATCTTGCCTTCGAGAACCTGAAATGAGCGTTGAAAAACAGGCAACGTTTTAAAAAAGAGTTTAATTATAATATCACAATGGCCTAACGTACTGCTCACCTGCCGTCGTATAGCGCCAGCGAAACACCGGTCAGCGTGCAGCAGATGGTATACGCCCGGCATGGGCGTGAACTTATGGGGTGCAAACGTGAACCCCGCTCATGTAGCGATACGTTAGCAGAACTACTAGCCGAAGGCAAGGGCGGAATCGTCTTAAATCCACTACCTACAAACTAGGGTGGTGTATTTGGGGTCCGGCTCGCAGTTGTCAAAAGGCAGGTAATATGCTTATAATGTTACAATAAAAAAGATATGTTGGAGGGCCTATGGACAAGATTCAAAAAGTGGAGACCAAGGAAGACGCCTTAAGGCTTTTAAACATCGCCCTGGAGCACGAATGGGCCGTAAGCTTTGAATATACGATCCATGCCTACTCCATGCCGAAGGGCAAGTTTTTCTATGAAGACCCCATTATGAAGAATAGAACCGATATCCGCGCCCAGATGATTCAGATCGGCATCGATGAGATGTACCATTCCATTCAGCTTGCCGTCATTATTACCCAGATGGGCGGGGTTCCCTCTTTTAAAACCGATGAGGTCATGCGCTACCCTCGAATTATGGATAATCTTAACAGAGACAAAATGACGGAAGACCTAGTCACGAATCTCTACCAGTCGGCAAAGTTTCCCGAAGGCGCTTTCCCAAAGATTCAGAACATGGTCCTGAATATCTCTTATGATGAGGTGCGCCACTCGAACCAGTTTGCGGCCATGATGGACGTCCTGAAGGCACAGGGAGCTGAAGATGCCCTCTGCTACCCATCAAACCCGGAAAATATCAACCGGGAAGAAGTACAGCTTCTCCACGAAATCATGCGTCTGGAAAATGAACTCACGCACCGCTACTTAAAATACGTGTTTCTCTTCAGTGAGCACCAGGATCTCAGTCAGCGTCTCTTTAAAAACTCCATCGATCACATGAGGCACTGGGATAAAAACTCCGGCACCTTAATCAAATGGGGAGACGTCATTCAGATCGAAAATGCCAAAAAGGATGCAAACGGAGTAGAAATGAGCAGAAACCCCATGCCTTCTATCTATTTAGGGGAAGACCGGCTTTCTGTCCTGAAAGCTCTCATCCCGGTCGAAGAAACCCTGATCTCCAGGTACGAAAGGCTTATCTCCCTGGTCCCTGATGGCGAGATCAAAGATCAACTCAGGCTTCACCTGGGCCTTAATAGAGAACACCTCTTTACCCAGAACTGGCTCCTCAAAAACGTCCAAAAGATAACGGGACTGAAATAGACGGAAAGTCCGGTGAACGAAGAACTTGATACGCGGTTGAAACAACTAGAAAAGCGGGTTTG
Organism: Desulfovibrionales bacterium; assembly: GCA_028715605.1. Classification (NCBI taxonomy): domain Bacteria; kingdom Pseudomonadati; phylum Thermodesulfobacteriota; class Desulfovibrionia; order Desulfovibrionales; species Desulfovibrionales bacterium. The sequence continues at coordinate 104,445 of JAQURM010000007.1, read as the reverse complement.
CCATACTTTCACTACGAAGGATATGTCACCCCCGAACGCCGTCCTACCCCGGCACTCCGGGCCGGTGTCTCAGTTGCGACCCCGTTAAATCTTCAATTCCTGGGCAGGACCTCGTTATCTGTAACCTATCCTGCCTTGATCAAGGCATATTATGGCGACAGACAGGTCGCCCAGGCCTATTTCAATTTAGAGATTACCGGAAAACAATAGATTAATCCCCTTGACGACCGTACTAATAATCCTTGGATTGGTGAATTCACCCTTCCTGTCGCCCATCCGCTTGGAATAACTTGTTAGCCCAGGAGGTACGAAAGGGGTTCTTCTACCAGATCACCTTGACCGGATAATTTGTGAAGACCGAGTCTTTGCTGACGAGAACCACATCTTCCACAGCTGATTGTGCCAACAACAATCGGTCAAACGGATCCTTGTGGTGAACCGGCAATGCGTCTAAAGCCAAAACGTGATCGAGCACTATCGGCAAAACCTCGAGCGCATTGGTCTCCCGCTGACCTTCTATCAGGTCGGATAAGGGCATGTGTAGCTTGAGCCTGCCAAGCTGTAGCTTAACCTGAATCTCCCATGCGCTTACTACGCTGAGCAGCAGAGTGTTTTCCCGATCTTGGCATAGAGCTAAAACCCGTGGCGAGAGCTTCGCCGCGCTGTCCCACCAGATAAAGACATGTGTGTCAAGTAGTAACCTCATGTATTTCCCATCCAAAACTCGTCTGGTAGGGGCTCATCGAAATCTTCACTTATCCAGATTGCACCAGAGTGGAGTCCCGCCACACGCTTCCCGATGGGCACTAAACGAGCAAGCGGTGTATCGCCTTCCGTGAGTACAACCTCGGTTCCTTCAGCCACAAGTGATAGTAAGCCTTTTAAGTCTGGCGGTGCCTTCCTTACGTCTATGGTCTGTATTGACATTGCATTCTCCTATACTTACAGTTAATCGGTATCTTAAACCAAAAGCAGAAATATGTGAAGGGAATAGGAAGGAAATTCCGGGCTAACATTATTTTTTATGCTTACGTGCTTCTTTTAATGAATTTTAGGTAATTTTGCGGGGTAATTCAAGAAATATCTGTAGGAGCGTCTTTTAAACACCTTGAAAAATAATGATCTTTCGTAAACTGGAAAAGTAGAGGGCGTCCCCATTTACTACGCTATTTATATGTTTTTGAAAGTATTTTAGCTTCGTCAATACTGATTTTATGTCCAACCTGATACTTGTATCTTTCTGAGTCAGGGAAATTCGAAGAATAAGAAAACTGAATAGTTAGAAGAAGACCGGCATTCCCCGAAGTTACTGCTTCTAGTAGTTTTGGAGCGTATTCTTTATTCAGCCGCATAAAACTCCAGACTCCTGTCTGGAGATGTAGCGGCTATCCAGACGAGGGGGTTTCTGATAAGATGGGGCATGAAATTTCGAAAGAGTGCCCACGCTGCAAGCAGCGGGGAATGCGCTCGCTATGCATGTTCAGCCCGGCTTTTTCGTACTGGACCAGATTTGCACCAGAAAGGAGGTGCTGAATATACAGATAAAAATAAAAACGACCGCGGGCAGGGCCACTTTCTCATTAAAATGTTTCAAGGCCAGCACGCTGCCCAGACCGGCATTTTGCATGCCGACTTCAATGGATAGGGCCCGTTTTTTCAGGATATCAAAACCAAATGTCTTCCCCGTCATGTAGCCCAGGAACAGCCCCAGGAGATTTAACAGAATCGCCGCCATAAAAATCCAGGCGTTTACTTTCATAAGGTATTCCTTATTAAGGGCTATGACCAGCGCGCAGATAAAGGCTATGAATGTGGTGGAAATCGCGGGGAAGACTTTGGAGAGGTGCTCCACTTTGTCAGAGAAAATGCTTTTTACGGTTATGCCCAGAAGCAGTGGAATAACAACCATGTTAAAGACGCTGACAAACATGTCCCAAAAGGGGATTTCCAGTATGGTATGGGCTAACAGCAGGGTTAAAAGTGGGGTAAGTACCGGCGCCAGGAGGGTGGATACAGTGGTCAACGATACCGAATAGGCGACATCGGCACCGGCGAGATAGCTCAGTACGTTACTGGCCATGGCACCCGGCGCTGATCCGGTCAAAATCAGGCCCAGGGAAAACTCTTTTGATAATGAAAAAAGCCTGGCAACGAAAAAGGCCGATAGTGGCATGATCGTAAATTGAGCAGCCGTGCCAATCACCACTACCTTGATGTTTTTAAAGATATTTATGAAGTCTATGGGTTTTAAGACCATTCCGATGCCGAACATGGTTATGGCAAAGAATAATTCCATATGTTTTTTTAATGGGATGAAGATGGCCGGAAAATAGAAGGCAGCAATTCCGGCCAGGATAATCCAGAGAACAAACAGGCGATTGAATATGTTCAGTATTCGATTCAAGGGTTGATTCCTTTTTACTGGATAGGAATTAAGTCGGGATAGGTCCGGTGAGCTGCCAAACGTTTCCTGATCGGATGGGAGAAATTCTAAGGGCGGCCAGTCTGGTCTGACGAAGCATAGGGCTTCTTATCATAGACTTATATTCCTGTAAAGCGAAAGAAGGACCAGGACTTTCCCCAAAAATCTCAACAGATTATGCCAACGTGTTGATTTTTATCCAATTTTTGTATTTTAGAAATGTAAGCCGTCATTCCTTCGCTTCACGGCTTGCGCAGTGACCCTTTCGGGACTCGCAGGTGGGGAAGGTTTACCCCTTCCAGCCTCTAAAGGGCTGGCTTTCCCCTTCCTGCTCGCCCTCGAAGGGTGCCCCACTGCTTCAGCAAGTTACACTCAGGAACAATGGCTTCCATAAAAATGTGGGGAAAGTCCACAAAGAAGTACATCCTGCCCTTTTTTGTGTCCCGGGCGTATCAGAGGTTGAGAACTGTTACCGTCATTCGGGCGGGCAGTCATGGTCAAGAGATTAATCCGCAAACTTCGGGTTAAAGCTTCATCGCCATAATGACGAAAGAAAGAAGAAGACTGGCAACGGAAAGGATTACGACTGTGGGGACAGACAACATTATATTTTTAGAGGTTATCGAGTGGTTTGACGAAACCGGCAAGGCAATGGTCCACAGGATTCCCGAGAAGGGCTCCGGAGAAATAAAATATGGGGCCCAACTCATTGTAAGAGAGAGCCAATCCGCCGTTTTCTTCTATAACGGGAAGGCCTACGATGCATTTCGGCCAGGTCGGCATACACTCGCTACCGGTAATATTCCTATCATCACCAAGGTGCTGAGCCTGCCCTGGGGTTTGACAAGCCCGCTCAGGGCCGAGGTCTATTTCGTAAACCTGAAGGTCTTTCCAAACCTGAAGTGGGGAACAAGGGATCCGGTAGCCTTCAAGGATTCCGAGTTGGGATTGATTCGCCTCCGGGCCTTCGGGGTCTTTAATATCAGGGTCATCCAGCCCGTCCTTTTTATCAATACCCTGGTAGGAACCCAGCACATTTATACCACCGAAGAAATCGAAGAATATCTGAGCCGGGTAATCGTTTCACGCTTTAATGATTACCTGGGAGAGAATCTTGATTCCATGCTTAAGCTGCCTGGACAATACGATTCCATATCGGAAGGGCTCAAAAGACGTTTGCAGCAGGATTTGAGCCACTACGGCCTTGGGCTTTCAGATCTTTATATCAATTCTATTACCCCGCCGCCGGAGGTCCAACAGGCCATAGACGATAAAAGCCGGCTGGGCGTGTTCGACGACTTGAACCAGCTATTAAAGATGAAGGCGGCCATGGCGATGGAAAGCGCAGCGACGTCACAAGGCGAGGCAGGAGCGGGTCTGGGGATGGGTCTCGGTTTCATTATGCCGGGCATGTTCGCGGATATTCTGAGAAACGGACAGGCCCAAAAGGAGCAGGATGCCTTTAAATGTCCTGATTGCCGGAACTCCGTGGCCGGCGACGCAAAATTCTGTCCTTCCTGCGGTCACCAGTTACTCGTTTTCCAGCAGTGTGCGGGGTGCGGCAAAAACCTGCCTCCCCACGCCAGGTTCTGCCCGCGCTGTGGAAGGCCGGCGGAACAGAAGCCTGTCCCCCGGAAATGCCGTCATTGTGCGACAGAAAATTTGCCCGATTCCATCTACTGCAATCAGTGCGGTGAAAAACTGTAGAAAGCCCTAAGAATTGCTGAAAATCGCACACCAATGCCCGCAGTGCGGGGCCCCTGCCACCCTGGAGGAGACTGACCGGATTTTCTCCTGTTCTTTTTGTCGGGTGAAATTATACCTGCTCCCCCATGGTCATTTCAGATACTGTTTGTCCCCTGCCCCATCCGCCGGAAAGGATGTCATTTTTGTGCCGTACTGGCGCTTCCGGGGGATGCTTTTTTCCTGTGAGCCATACCGGGTGTGCCAGAGAGTAGTCGATACCACTCTTTTGGCCTTGAATGATACATCGTTGCCCGTCTCCCTCGGTCTCCGGCCGCAGGCCCTGAAACTAAAATTTGCCGCGGCTATGGAGGACGCAAGATTCCTAAGACCGCATCTCTCATTCGAACAGTTCTTCTCAGGGATGAACCGGCCGGAGATGTTGGCTGATGACCTGGCGCAGACATGCACCGAGTTTCACAGGGCGTTCATCGGTGAAGTAGGAAGCCTGGTTTACTCCCCGATTTTTATTCATAATAATGTCATTTATGACGCGATCCTCGATAGACCCATTGCGACGGATGCCGGGAATGTGGCCGACGATGAGCGTTTCTCCTTTGAAGAGAGGCCGGATTGGAGGATAAAGTTTCTTCCTACCTTATGTCCCAATTGCGGGTGGACTCTTGCGGGCGAGAGGGAAAGCTGGGCGCTCCATTGCAGCAATTGTGATTCTGTGTGGGGGATCTTCGGGCAAGACCTGAGGAGGATAGACTTCGGGGTCGTCTCCGATGGAGGAAATACTGAGAGCGCCATATACTTGCCGTTCTGGAGGATAAGACCCAGGATGGAAGGGCTTAGCTTACGATCCTATGCCGATCTGGTGCGTCTTGCTAATCTGCCAAAGGCCATAAGGAAGGAATGGGATGATCTTGGCTTCTACTTCTGGTCCCCGGCCTTCAAGATTCAACCCGCACATTTCCTGAGACTGGCCCGGCAAATGACTCTTTCTCAGCCCACGAAGAACCTCGAAGGACACCTCCCCAAGTCCCCGCTATACCCTGTTACACTGCCCATGAGCGATGCCGCGGACGGCCTGAAAATCGTGTTGGCGCAGACTGCCATGGACAAGAAAAGTCTTTTCCCCAGGCTCGGAGAAATCCACATTCAGGCGGAGGAATTCCTGTTGGTCTACTTCCCCTTTGCGGCAAATTCCACTGAGTTCATCCAGTCGCAGCTTCAGTGCAGCATCCAGAGGAGCGCCCTCAGTTTTGCGAGAACTCTTTAGTGGTCCTGACCGCAGATGGCTCTAAACAGGCTATAGGCTCCGGCAGACCCGGCCAAAGGCGCCCCGTATGCCCGACCCCCAGAAGACGGTGGCCTGCTTATAGTCGACGAACCAGTAGCCGCCGGATTTGCGCTGATCGGCCAGAATGATGAAAGGCTGCAACTTGGAGAAACAGGGATGCAGATGGAGACCGTTTCCGCTTGGCGCGGGCTCCATAAGCGATAAAGCCTCTTCCATGGTCGGCAGCCGCCAGTCATTAAACCGGGCGAAACTATGTTCATTCAGTGCCACCACATATCTCTGGATGCTGGGCATGGCGGCGATATCGCATCCGCCCCGTTGCCACTGGATGCCGGTCTTCAAATCTGTCACCGTGAGGCCGTCGCCGTTGTCGACGAGGTGATTGGCAAAATCCCCGGACGCATTGTGGTAGCTGTCGTAGAACCCGTTCCGGCGTATGATGTCCGGTACCTCATCTTCGCTGATAACGGCCGGTTCAGACCGCAGCGTTACCGGCTCGATTGCAGGTTGCGGTTCATCTTTTCCCGGAAGGCCTGTTTCCAGTGGCTCCTCCACCAATTCGCTCTCCAGAGGGAGCACCTTTGACGTATCGTGGGCCTCAATGACATTGGCCTGCAGCCAGCTTCGCAAGGCGTCATCAATGGCATAACTCCGGTCGGTTTCGCCTCTACCCTGACCGGCCACGCAGGCGTCGACCATGTCCTGGGGGGCATCGATCCGGGCCAGGATCCGGGCATGCTTCACCCCGCGCTCCATCAGAAGAAGCTGTGGAGGCGTTTTCCAGCCGTCGATGTAAAAATAGTAGTACCGTTCCTTGTTGCTGCGGACGTGTATCTTGCCGCCCCAGCTTTCGAAAATGCCGAAGGTATCTGCCGGGGTGATGTCCCAGGCAATGCTCAATGGCTCGTCACTGCTTAACCCAAGCTTTTCGCGAATACCCATACCATATACCCCCCTTTTTATGATAAAAAATTTCGAGAGATTGGCCCTAAGTATTTCTTTACAATATGCGATGAGCTATTTCATTCTAGACCATCACTCATTTGTTATTAAATTAATCCTGGCCAGTACCTGTGTCAAGCCTTTGAAACCTATACCCTCCCCTTCATCCTTACCCTTTATCGAATCAATTGAAATAAGCAAAAAATTAGGATATAGATATCATACTGACAGCGCACAACGCATCTTGAGAACTGGAATCAATCTCGATCTGTCTAAAAAAAATTTAAAATCTCCTCTGACCCCTCTTTTCCAAAGAGGGGGTTAACGGTATTTTCCCCCTTTGAAAAGGGGGATCAAGGGGGATTTGAAGGCCACAGCACGTGAATCAGCAATTTGGACAGCAATGATGTTTTTATAGAAGGAACTGGTAAACATGACCACTATTGACGCAAAGCCTACACCCAATTTTATCCGTAATATCATCGAGGAAGACCTGAAGGCCAACAAGAACCAGGGGCGGGTCCACACCCGGTTCCCACCGGAGCCGAACGGCTATCTGCACATCGGGCATGCCAAATCTATCTGCCTCAATTTCGGTCTGGCCGCCGAATACAAAGGCCTTTGCAATCTGCGCTTCGATGACACCAATCCCACCAAAGAGGAAATTGAATACGTAGAATCGATCAAGGCAGACGTCCGGTGGCTGGGATTTGATTGGGCTGACCGGCTGTTCTACGCCTCAGACTACTTTGAACAACTCTACCGGTACGCCGTGCAGTTAATCAAGGTTGGTAAGGCGTATGTTTGCGACCTGAGTGCGGAGGAGATCCGGGAGTACCGTGGTACTTTGACCGCGCCCGGCAAGGATAGTCCGTATCGAAAACGTTCGGTCGAAGAGAACATGGACTTATTCGAGCGCATGCGGGCCGGGGCGTTTGAGGACGGTTCCCGGGTTCTTCGCGCCAAAATCGATATGGCCTCCGGCAACTTAAATATGCGGGACCCGGTCATGTACCGTATTCTCCGGGCCACACACCACCGGACCGGCGATAAGTGGCGCATTTATCCGATGTACGACTTTGCCCACTGTTTTTCGGATTCCATCGAGGGGATCACCCATTCCATCTGTACGCTGGAATTTGAAGACCATCGGCCGCTCTATGACTGGTTCCTCGATCAATTAGGCGTCCATCATCCGCAGCAGATCGAGTTTGCCCGTCTTAATCTCAGCTACACCGTGCTCAGTAAGCGAAAGCTCGTGCAATTGGTGGAAGGAGGGCATGTCACCGGCTGGGATGATCCGCGCATGCCTACCCTGGCCGGTGTGCGGAGACGCGGCTACACGCCCGAGTCCATCCAAAACTTTTGTGAACGCATCGGGGTAGCCAAGAGGGATAGCACAGTTGATATGGCCCTGATCGAGCACTGCCTCCGCGAAGATCTAAACAAACGCGCCCCGCGGGTCATGGGGGTATTGCGGCCACTCCGGGTGGTAATTGACAACTACCCGGAAGGCCAAGTGGAAGAACTGGAGGCCGTGAACAACCCGGAGGATCCCGGCATGGGGTCACGCAAGGTCCCTTTTTCCCGTGTGCTGTACATTGAACAAGAGGACTTTCGTGAAGACCCACCCAAAAAATTCTACCGTCTGGCCCCGGGCCGGGAGGTACGGCTGCGTTATGCGTACTTTATCACCTGTGTGGGGGTGGTTAAGGACGAACAGACCGGCGAAGTGGTGGAACTGCACTGCACCTATGACCCGGAGACGCGCGGCGGGGACTCTCCGGACGGGCGCAAGGTCAAGGCCACGCTGCACTGGGTCTCGGCTGCCCACGCGCTGGAGGCCGAGGTGCGCCTGTACGATCATCTTTTCCTGAAGCCGGAGCCGGGCGAGGATGGTCAGGATTTCAGGACTGATTTAAACCCGAACTCGTTGGAAATATTGACCTCGTGCCGGGTCGAACCGGGTCTGGCCGGCGCCGTTCCCGGAAACCGGTACCAGTTCGAGCGGCAGGGCTATTTCTGTGTGGATTCCGTGGATTCGTCTAATCAAAGACTGGTATTTAACCGAACCGTGTCCTTACGTGATTCCTGGGCCAAGGTAGAAAAGGCGCAGAAGTAGTGAACAAGAATCCATTCCGGCGCTGTGCATTACGCGTCTAGCAATCGCCGCTGCAACAGCGTCTGCATATCACGGCGGCCATCGGCGATCAGCAGAACATAGACGTTCTTGTCCATGACTCGGTAAATGATACGGTAGGGTTTGAAAAAAACCTCGCGGTATTCCCGAATCCCCAGCGCCAGCAGTTCTTTCGGATAGGCGCCCCGCTCGGGGAATTCGGACAGCCTGGAGAAGGCTTTCTCGATCTGCTTCAAAACGTAGTCCGCTTTTTGAGGCGCATCGTGCCGGGCGATATAGCCATAAAGCTCGTCGAGGTCACGTGCTGCGTCATTGGTCAGCAAAACCGCGAACGGCATCAGCGAGTCTCCCGTCGCTCGCGTAAGCGTTTGATCACATCCTCAGCGGGCTGGACCTTGCCTTCCTCGATCTGACGGGTCCCGAGTGCCAGTATTTTTAGGAGAGCCATGGTTTCCTGGGTTTGTTCGTAGCTTTCAATGTCCTGAATGACCACCTTGGCTTCGCCGTTCTGGGTAATGACCAGCGGCTCCCGCTGCTCACCCAGCTTCCTTACGATTTCGGCGGCATGGGCCTTCAGGTAACTGATGGGCCTAATCCGGCTGGACAGTTTCATGGGTTGCCTCCCTTTCTTTCGTATGACTAAATATAGTCCATAAACAGGTCGCATGTCAAGATTTATGACGGCCTGCTCAACGCTTTTGCAAGGACACCCGATCGTCCTTTTTCATTTGCGTGAGAGGTGGAACATAGATGGGCTGACAATAGAAAGGATTTAGATTACACCCGAAAATCTCCCTGTATCTCCCTTTTCCAAAGGGGGATTTCAATATTTCCACCCTTTAGCAAAAAAGGGGGGGTGGGGGGATTTGGCAGTTTCCGGATGAAAACAAAAACAATTTAGATTACCCCTATTAATGGCATCGGGGTAACACCGTCAAGGAGATTTAAAAATTCCCGTCCGCATTGGTTGCTGCGACTTGTCAGGCCTTTTTCGCCTTTGCCCTGCGCTTTTGGGGCAGCAGTGGAATTAAACACCGCAAAGCCCTATTCACAGATTCCGAGTCTGGGAAATACGCGCGAATATCTGGCGCCAGAACAACCGCGCCCTCTTTTGGCATCACGTCCTTAGTAATAGTGGTGCCATCCGCCTTATGAATAGTAATCGTATACCCATCTTGCATGGCTCTGTAATGCTTGCCACGCACTCCTCCTTTAAAATCGTATTCAGCACGCATATTGTTCTCCTCCATTAGTACCATTTTAGTTACTTCCTTCCTGATAAAGTTTCCGCTCTGATAGGGCTGCCTTACGACTACTGATAATACGTATGTTCGAGCCTCGTTCGGTATAAACCACTACCAGTACATGGCCCTTATCAGAACTACCAATATCAATATACCGCTGCTCCTCCACTGAATGGTCTGGGTCAGAGATCGTAATTGAAAAGGGATCAAAGAAAACCGTTGTGGCTTCATCAAAACTGACTTTATGCTTTTTGAGATTCGCTTTGGCTTTCTCTTCATCCCACTCAAAGTTCAGTTTCATTATCTCCCCTTTGAACCATAGCGTATCGTTTAAGCTTAACGGACATCCTTCTCCAAGCTGATGTTCGGCACAGGTTCAAATTATGACGCCCTAAGTAACGACTCTTCAATCGATTGAGGAACTTGGATGGGAACAAAATAGGAAGAAGGGTACAAATAATCTTCTCCGCTCTCATCAATAATTCGAATATCCCCTTCGGCAGCAACATCTTCATCTGGAAGCACACGGTAAATTTTATGAAGTTCTAATGATGCCGGATAATCTATGTTATTGATACAAACCACAAATTCCGGTAAAACTTGTTTTGATTTTTTCATAGCTTACTCCATAACCACCTTCTTCTGCTTCATGAACAATTACTTTTAGCTTCATAAAACCACCTCACATTATTTTCATGAGCGCATAACATTATATTTTAGCTGTCTTTTCCATAGTCATAGAGGCTCATTATAGGGCAATTGAAGCTCCCCGCAGCCCGCCTTGCGGCGGACGGAGAATCTCCGTATGCAAGGTAAAATACATCGTATTCGCTCGCTATGCATGTTCAGAAGGACGGCTATAAAATTATGATCTTCTCAATCAAACACGTAAAGAATTGCATTATTTCATGGCTGTCCCCGATTTCCCAACTCTCTTTTTCTCTGTTAAATAGCCGGATACGTATTTATGTATAATGCTGGATATGAGTGTTTGGTAAGGAATGCCTTCTTGAGCAGCAATGACCTGTACCTGATCCAGATCCTTGGATGACATCCGGATATTTATTCTCTTGTCTTTTTGAAGTGTATTCTTCGCATATTCACGGAGTTTTATTATTTCCTGCTTTTGATTTTTTACAGTCCGCCATTCTCCACGTTCATATGATTCTAAAATATCTTTCTCTTCAGCGTCTAAGATCGTCTTTTTCATTTTTATGACCTCACATATTTCTTTGTAGCTTTTCGGCTGGGAATAATGGTTTTTAAAAATATCTCTTCGCTTTCCTGTATATAAGGAACGAGATAAGCATAATTATCAATACTGACTATTGCAATTTTCTGACCCGGATACTTATCTTGATTTGGGTGTTCAATTGTTTCAAGAACATATTCCCGTTCCATCAATATTACGACTTCTTCAAAACAAACTCCTCTATTTTGCTTCAACCATTCATTTTTCTCATTATCCCATCGAAAAACTTTCATATTATATGATTATTACAATGTGTGCCTATTGTCAACATTATTATTTCGGCTCAACGGCCCAGTTTGATAAGGACGAAAAAATCCTGCGGACATGGATGGCTTTAGACTTCAGGAGGACGGCTATAAAATTATGATCTTCTCAATCAAGCACGTAGAGAATTGCATTATTTCATGGCTGTCCCCGATTTCCTCAGTTTTGGCTGGGCCGCATAGGCAGACCAAGGTTTGATCTTCTTTAGCGATGGGCCAAGAGTGCGCTCTGCAACCTCCGTATCGTGAGCAGCCTGAGCTCTCAACCAATAGCCGTTGGACAGACCAAAGAACCGGCACAACCGTAAATCTGTATCGGCTGTGATCGCACGCTTACCTGCGACAATCTCACTGATACGCTGAGCGGGAACGCCAATTTCCTTGGCCAAACGGTACTGGCTAAGTCCCATAGGTTTTAGAAACTCTTCCAAGAGGATCTCGCCGGGAGTAATAGGTTCGAGCTTGCTCATAATGGACTCTCCTCAGTGGTAATCGACAATTTCCACATCTTCTGCACCCGCATCCGTCCAACGAAAGCAGACACGCCACTGATCGTTAATACGAATGCTGTATTGACCGGAACGATCACCCTTGAGTGCTTCAAGGTGATTGCCGGGTGGCACCCTCAGATCATCAAGTTGACCGGCGATCTCGATCTGTCTAAGCTTACGCCGCGCCACCTTAGCGATATTCACAAACTGCCTGACACGCCGGCCTTTTGAGAGCGCTTCGGTGTATTCACACTTGAATGATCTGATCATGTCGTCACATAATAACGCATCTCGTGAATAACGTCAAGCGTGATTATAGAGGCCCGATCGGGATAGGGATTTAAAACTCACTGTGTTCGCAGAAGACTAAAGTGATATGATCTTCTCAATTACCGCGTAACATTATATATATTTTAGCGGTCAACTGTCTTTTTCATAGTCCAGCAGCTTTGGTGGGCAAAGCCCACCCTACATGGCTAAAGTCCCCCCATGACTTCATAGCCGATCCAGATCAAGCGGATCTGTCTTGCCTCTTCGCTTTTCGCGAATAGCCTCCTCAGCGAGCCTTTCCAAAACATCTTCCGATTCGGCAAAGGACTTTGCCCAGGCCCTTTCTGAATGCAGTTCGTCCAAGACCCACTTGGCTAATGCGTTCTGGTCCATATCAGGGAGTTTGGAAGCCTCCTTAAAGGCTTTCTCAAGCAACTTCGTCACTTGCTTCACCTCTTTTCTTATATTACCGCGTAACATTATATTTTAGCTGTCAACTGTCTTTTTCATAGTCATAGAGAAACATTATAGGGCAGTTCAGAAGGACGGCTATGAAATTGTGATCTTCTCAATCAAGCACGTAGAGAATTGCATTATTTCATGGCTGTCCCCAATTTTCCCTTCCTGCGCTTTTTGGGTAGCAGTGGAATTAAACAACGCAAAGCCCTATTTACAGATTCCGAGTCTGGGAAATACGCGCGAATATCTGGCGCTAGAACAACTGCGCCCTCTTTTGGCATCACGTCCTTAGTAATAGTGGTGCCATCCGCCTTATGAATAGTAATCGTATACCCATCTTGCATGGCTCTGTAATGCTTGCCACGCACTCCTCCTTTAAAATCGTATTCAGCACGCATATTGTTCTCCTCCATTAGTACCATTTTAGTTACTTCCTTCTTGATAAAGTTTTCGCTCCGATAGGGTCGCCTTACGACTACTGATAATACGTATGTTCGAGCCTCGTTCGGTGTAAACCACTACCAGTACATGGCCCTTATCAGAACTACCAATATCAATATACCGTTGCTCCTCCACTGAATGGTCTGGGTCAGAGATCGTAATTGAAAAGGGATCAAGGAAAACCGTTATGGCTTCATCAAAACTGACTCTATGCTTTTTGAGATTCGCTTTGGCTTTCTCTTCATCCCACTCAAAGTTCAGTTTCATTATCTCCCCTTTGAACCCTTCAATAATTCAGCATTTCATGTGACCCATATCCACAACACATTGTCATTTGTTTTGGTGGGCAAAGCCCCTACATGGCTATGATATGACGCTAACATTTTGACATTATTCATGTTGACAACTTGGGCCAAACAACATTTTCCCACCAGTTTTTCTTCCCATTCCAAAAATTCAATATTTGAATTGCACCATTTATCACTGCGTGTATTGGGTCAGATGCTATTCTAACTTCCATGTTGGTTCTAAATGCTATTAACCTATCAATTCCTTCAATGCAAGCTCCGCCACCTGTCAGACAAATTCCTGATTCTAATATTTCGCAATATATTTTTTCAGGAACTCTTTTTAAACTGATTTCAATCATTTTGATTATTTTACTCACCACTGGCTCTAAGGCATTGATAATATCTTTTTTCTTCACGCAACAAATTACTTTACGCCTCTTGATAATATCAATACCAGCAATATCAAATGATTCACAATTGTGCTCTTGACTCTTCAGAATTGATGAAATTTCATTTGTTAACCGCTCAGTAGAATCATCATATATCTGTATTTTGTATTTCGTCATAACTGCAGAACGAATAGCTCTCTGGAGATCACTGCATGCCATTCGGACCGATGAGGAGTAAATCATGCGACCATCGCGAAATACCGCCATGTCTGTTACTCCATCACCTATATCTATAAGTAACTGTGCACTTGGATGAGTTATGTCCATTCCCGCACCGACTGCAGCAGCCCAAACTTCGGGGATTATTGACACGTGAGATGCCCCAGCATTAATAATCGCTTTACGAAGAAGATCACGTTCATATTCTGTAGTATCTGTTGGAGCGCTGGCCAATGATATCGGAGACAATAAAAATCTTCTGGATTTTTTTAGTAATGGTTTTAATAACTTTATGGAATTTTTGAGGTCAACAATTACGCCACCGCGAAGTGGCTTTGTAACAAGTCTATTATTATTAATGTATTCCAAATATTCGTCTGAAATATTATTTGTTTTTCTACCAGTAAGGCTTACTAAAGAAGGCCTTACTGTAATTTCTCCATTCAGAGAGGCATAAATGCGAGTATTCGCTGTGCCAAGATCCACAGCTATACTTGGTAGTGATATAATCTGTGATAAGTTAGATAATATATATTTCACTATTGTTTTGTCTTATTGTTTACAGAAACATTCCACTTTGTTCTCTTCGAAGCCCAACGAGTCTGTAGAAAAACCCCTCGGAATTGTTTGATGGGTGAAATTAGGAGGTGCAAAAAACCCCTCCCGATAGGGAGATCGTCGATCATTGGGCATTCTGTGAAGCCGATTTTTTCCAGGGCTCATCTTTGAAGTTCTCAACGGACTTATTCTACAGGCTCAAGGCTGGGCATAAGCGGCGGGCGGGTTGGAATGGAGAAAGGTCAATAACCTACCACGCTGATTACTTCGATAACCCACAGAAAAATCGCGGTATCCAGCCCGTCCGTCTTCATGCCGTGGTTGGCACTATAGATGATAATCGCCGGCCGCTTCGGGCTGGTAAAGAACTTCTTCGATGCAAATACGGCGTATTCCAGATGGAACCGGCCATTCAATAATATCTCCTTTGGCATAACCCAGAATCGCCGTTCCCACAGGTGCGAGGATTGAGATAGCTCCCGTATCGATGTTCGCATCGCTGGGAAATACTAAAATATAAGTCATTTTCTCAGAAGTGCTTAAATCACGAAGAACGACCTTCGAGTTCATGGTCACCACGTCGGGTGGTATGTCTTTGGAGGACACGATCTCCGCTTGATCCAACTCTTCTGCCAAAGAATCTAAATCTTTCCTGTCATGACCGCCGAACTCATCAGCCACCGCAATGAGTTCCTCGAGTCGCGCTTTATCAAATTCGGTGATGTATATATTTCTTTCTGGCATGATATCCTCCTGTCATTAGGCCCAATATTATATTTTAGCTGTCGACTGTCTTTTTCATAGTCATAGAGAAAAAAGATAGTGGCGTCAAGCAAAAAGGGAGATTTTGGGGGCAACGTAGCTGTCTTTATAAGGTAAAATAGGCGCAGAGGCAAGGAATGTCGCCTAAGTATATGGAAAAATAAGCAGATATCAGGATGTTTGTATCGAAAACAACTTTAGGAGGGTTCAAACTCCCCTGACCTCGTGAACGATCTTCTCTATTTCTTTCATCGAATATCTTGGAATTTTCTTTCTGGAAATCAACTGTGCTGTATAGTCGTAAATTCCTTCCTGGCCTGGCTCAGGGAAAACAATAACCTCAACCTCTGTTCCGGGTGGATAGGGAAGCCCTCTAAGCCGGATAATACCCTGGCTACCAACCTTCATTTTTTTTCTTAACGCCTGCATGATGACAAACCCTCCTTCCATATAGAATCAACCATAGGGCAAAAGAGGCTCTTTCGCAAGGGTTTTTATAAAAACGCGGCCCTTGCTTCGCGCCTTACCCGGGCGTGTATCCTGGACAGCAAAAGACCCTGGTGGATTTTGAATCGGGGAAAGTGTTTGAAAAGAAAAATAGAGTCTGTTATAGTTACCGCCTATGGTTCATCGCATCGAAGTAATGCTCAAAAAATCACTGCGTGACGCCTTTGGTGAGAAGATCCGAAAGAGGATCAACGAGGATATTCACCTCCCTGTTCGTTCCGTGCGGACTATCAAGGTATTTACGATTGATACCGAGGTTGCCTCCACTCTGGTAGAAGAATTGGCCGGCCAGCTCTTTTGTGACTCTATCAGCCAGGAATATTCCATTGACCGTCCTCTGGCCGATGCATTTGATTGGCTTATCGAGGTGGGGTTCAGGCCGGGTGTGACTGATAATGAGGGGAAAACGGCCCGGGAATCCCTTGAACTGGCCATCGGACGGAAATTGAACAGGGGCGAAGGGGTTTATACCTCTACACAGTATGCCCTCACCGGTGATCTGTCCCTGAAAGACGTAGAACGCATAGCCACCGGCCTCCTGGCCAACACCCTTATCCAGAGTTTCCGCATCAAGGATCGATCTGAATGGGATAAGACCACGGGGATGCCGCCTCTTGTTCCCAGGGTAGTCGCCGATACACGTCCCGGTGTTGAGGAGATTGATCTTGCGGTGAGTGACGAAAGACTTCTGGCCATAAGCCGCGAGCGGGTACTGGCCCTTAACCTTGCTGAGATGAAGGTCATTCGGGATTACATCACCTCTCCGGAGACTCTGGCCCATCGCCGGAGTCTCGGCCTGAGCGAAAAGGTCACGGATGTGGAGTTGGAATGCCTGGCCCAAACCTGGTCCGAACACTGTAAGCATAAGATATTTAACGGCCGTATCCACTATACGGACGAAACCGGTGATACCAGGATTATTAACAGCCTTTTTGATACTTATATAAAAGACTCTACCCGGCTCATCCGTGAGGCCAAAGGAGAAAACGACTTCTGCCTTTCCGTCTTCCGTGATAACGCCGGGGTGATCAAGTTTAACGATGAATGGAGCCTGGCCTTTAAAGTTGAGACCCACAACAGTCCCTCGGCCCTTGATCCTTACGGCGGGGCCCTTACCGGCATAGTCGGGGTTAATCGCGACCCTTTCGGCACCGGCAAGGGGGCCAAGCTCATCTTCAATACCGATGTCTTCTGCTTTGCGCCCCCGGATTACGATAAGCCCCTGCCCCCCCGGCTCCTCCACCCCAAACGCATCTTTGAGGGCGTGCGGGAAGGCGTGGAACACGGCGGGAACAAAAGCGGCATCCCCACCGTAAACGGCTGCCTCATATTTGACGAACGCTATCTGGGTAAACCGCTGGTCTTCTGCGGGACAGGCGGCATCATGCCTGCCGTCGTATGCGGCGGGCCTTCGCATATCAAAAAGGCCGAGCCGGGAGATTTTATCGTCATGACCGGCGGCCGCATCGGTAAAGACGGCATACATGGGGCCACGTTTTCTTCCGAGGAATTGCATGAAGGATCACCGGCCACGGCAGTGCAGATCGGAGACCCCATCACCCAGAAAAAGATGACGGATTTTCTCCTGGCAGCCCGCGACCGGTGTCTTTACCGGAGCATAACCGATAACGGGGCCGGAGGCCTTTCGTCCTCCGTAGGCGAGATGGCCCAGGACTGCGGGGGCTTTGAGCTTCAACTGGAGAAGGCCCCGCTCAAGTATGCCGGTCTTAACCCCTGGGAGATATTTCTCTCCGAGGCCCAGGAGCGCATGACCCTGGCCGTGTCCCCGGATAATAAAGACGCCTTCCTGGCCCTGGCCGAAAAAATGGGCGTGGAGGCCACGGTTCTGGGCCGGTTTAATGACAACGGGAAGTTTCTGGTCACCTATGAGGGAAAGACAGTGGCCTGCCTGGATATGGAATTTGTCCACAACGGGCTGCCCCAAATGGAACTGGTGGCCATCTGGACGCCTCCAAAACACCCTGAACCGGACATTCCGGAGGCAGAAGACCTCACTTCCACCCTGGAGACCATGCTCGGCCGCCTGAATATATGCAGTAAAGAATACGTGGTCCGGCAGTACGATCATGAGGTACAGGGCGGAGGCGTTATCAAGCCCCTTTCCGGGCGAAATGGTGATGGCCCCAGCGATGCCGCGGTCATCAGGCCGGTGCTCTCGTCTTTTGAAGGGATTGTGGTAGCCAACGGCATCTGTCCCCGCTACAGTGATATAGACACCTATCACATGATGGCCTGTGCCATTGATGAGGCCGTACGCAACGCCATAGCCTCCGGCGGAAATCTCGGGCATCTGGCCGGACTGGATAACTTCTGCTGGTGTGATCCCATTCAATCCGAAAAGACGCCGGACGGCCGCTACAAACTGGCCCAACTGGTCCGCGCCAATCAGGCCCTGTACGATTACACCACGGCCTATGGCGTGCCGTGCATCTCCGGCAAGGACAGCATGAAAAACGACTACCTCGTGGAGAATACAAAGATATCCATCCCGCCCACGGTGCTCTTTTCCGTCTTGGGAAAGATTGACGATGTCCGCCGGGTGCAGACCATGGACGCCAAGGCGCCGGGCGACCTGGTATATGTCATAGGTCTCACTAAACCGGAGATGGGCGGCTCGGAATACTTCGCCCTGCATGACTACATCGGAAACGAAGTCCCAAGGGTAGAGGCCGCAGCCGCGAAACTGACCTACGAAAAGCTTGCCAGGGCCATCAAAGAAGGACTTGTCGCCTCCTGCCATGACTGTTCGGACGGGGGGTTAGGGGTAGCCCTGGCGGAAACGGCCTTCGCCGGCGGGTTGGGCATGAAGATCGACCTGGCCGCTGTACCCGGAGAGGATATCGAACGCGATGACTTCCTCCTCTTTTCCGAATCCCAGAGCCGTTTTGTGGTGACTGTTCACCCGGACAGAGAAGAGGCGTTTAGCGCCGCCATGCAGGGTACAACCCTGGCCCGCATAGGCCGGGTGACTGAAGAGCCGGTCCTGATTTGTAACGGCCTGAGAGGTGATATAGTGGTATCGGCGGCCATAGCCCGGCTCAAAGAGGCCTGGCAAAGACCCCTGCGCTGGTAGAATATATGCAGAAAAAAGGTATTTACATAAAGGATATCCGGCCTAATAACCCGGTGCGCGGGATATTTCTGGTCAAGGGGAAGACCTCCGCTTTGACCAAAAATGGCGCATTTTATCTGGCCGTTACCTTGGCGGACAAGACCGGTGAGATAGAGGCCCGCGTCTGGGAAAGGGGCGAGGAAAGGGACGGCCTTTTTAAAAAAGGGGATTATATCTCTATAGAGGCCCAGGCCGAATCCTACCGTGACCAGACCCAGTTGAACATAATGCACCTTACCCCGTGCAGTCCGGAGACCGTGGAGGCCACGGCCTTTCTGCCCTCTTCATCCAGAGACAGCGAAGAGATGTGGCGGGAATTAAAGGAATTAGCCAAAAAGGTCCGTGACCCTCATTTGACGCTGCTATTAAACGGCTTTTTTCACGACAAAAAGTTTCGGCAGCGTTTCAGTGTGGCTCCCGCGGCCAAACGTATGCATCATGCCTATCTGGGCGGCCTTCTGGAACACACCTTGTCCGTGACTACTTTAGTAACCGGCGCGGTAAAAAATTACCCGGAACTTGATAAAGACCTCCTCGTCACCGGAAGCATTCTTCACGACATCGGCAAGATAACAGAATTCACTTACCCGCCGGAGTACAGTTTTTTTGATTATACGGATGAGGGCCGGCTGGTCGGCCATCTGGTGATCGGGGCCCAGATGGTGCAGGAAAAGATCGAGGCCATACCCCACTTTCCCGAAGATAAGGCCATGCTCTTGAAACACCTCATCCTCAGCCATCACGGGGAATACGAAACCGGATCGCCGAAGCGGCCCAAGACGGCCGAGGCCTTCGTCTTGCACCTTTTAGACGACCTGGACGCCAAGGTCAACGCCATAAAAAGCCTTAAGAAGGCGCAGTTGGAACCCTCGGCCCGCTGGAGCGGTTTTTTCCGCCCTCTGGATCGCTATATCTATTTTGGGGAGGAAGGCCTTGAAAAAACGCCGGAGCCTCCTCAGGAAGGAAAGACCGCCGCTTCGCCGCGGCGAACGGCCGGAGAGACCTACAGCCTGTTGGACAGATTGAAGACCGGAGATAAATAGTATGTCGTTTGCGGGGATATTGGGACAGGACCCGGCCATTAAATTGCTGAAAAACTCCCTTGAGAGAGGCAAGGTGGCCCACGCCTATCTCTTTTACGGGATCGAAGGCATCGGCAAGGAAAAGACCGCCCGCGCCCTGGCCCGGGCCCTCAATTGTCTATCACCGCAGGGCGTCGAGGCCTGTGCTGGTAAATGCCGCTCATGTCTAAAGATGGAAAGCGGCGCCCATCCGGACCTTGTCGTCATCAAACCAAGCGGGGCCTTTATAAGGATCGAACAAATAAGGTCTTTACAAAGGCAGTTAAGATACAAACCCCTGGAAGGACGTTACCGCATCATTATCATAACCAATGCCGATCTGTTAAATAAAGAATCGGCCAACTGCCTTCTCAAGACCCTGGAGGAACCGCCGGATGCCTCCATTATTATCCTGATGGCTACGGATATAAATGAACTCCTGCCCACCATCGTCTCCCGTTGCCAGGCCGTCCCCTTCCGCCCTCTCTCGCCGGAGGTGATCGGCGAATATCTCTGCTCCTATGGAGATAACAGGTTTCCCCCTGCCCAGGCTGCCCTTCTGGCCTCCCTCTCCGGGGGCAGCCTGGGCAGGGCCGTCAGACTGGCCGATTCTCCGCTTATGGAGATGCGGCGGGATGTCTGCATACAATTAATCTCTCTTTCCAGGCAGGACATGCAAGGCCTGCTGCTCCTGGCCGAAGATCTGGCCGGACGGAAAGAGGAGCTCCCGGAGATTATCGCCATGCTCAGTACCTGCCTCCGGGACTCGTTGTTCTTACGGCAGGGGCTGGATGAGAGACACCTCATGAATAAAGACCTGAGAGAGGTTCTTTTTGAGGGCGCCCGGCAATGGACAGAGAAAGAGATTATACATGGCCTGGAACTCCTGCACAGCGCTGAGCAGGCCGTTACCAGGAATTATAACCGGCAATTGATATTAGAAAATCTATTTTTGCAGCTAGCCCATTAATGGAGAAAACAGTGAAGCTGATCCCGGTTCGTTTCCGAGAGAATACTCGGGGAATACATGCTGACGCCGGCCCTTTTGATCTGAAAAAAGGCGATACGGTTATGGTTATAACCGAACATGGTCATGAACCAGGGATGGTTATAGACCAGCCGTTAAGCATAGAAAGGGAGACCCCGCCGGAGGGAATCCCCAAAGTAGAACGGCTGGCCACAGAGGAAGAGATCATCCGGTATAAAGACAATCTTTTGAAAGAAAAAGAGGCCCGGGACTTCTGTCTGGAACAAATCCGGAAGACGAATCTCCCTATGAAGCTGATAGTCACGGAGAGATTCTTTGACGGCAGCAAGATAATTTTTTATTTTACCTCCGAAGGACGGGTTGATTTCCGGGAATTAGTGAAAACCATGGTGCAAAAATATCATACACGCATAGAAATGAGGCAGATTGGCGTGCGAAATGAGGCCAAATTTCTGGGCGGTATGGGCCACTGCGGTCTTCCGTTATGCTGCGCATCTTTTCTTTCCGAATTTGAGCCCATCTCCATCCGTATGGCCAAGGAACAGGACCTGCCCCTGAATCCCGCCAAGATATCCGGGGCCTGTGGCCGCCTCCTCTGCTGCCTGGCTTATGAATGTAAGACCTATGCCGAACTTAAGAAAGGCCTGCCTAAAATAGGCAGAAAAATTCAAACACAACAAGGTGAGGGAAGAGTCATAAGGCACAACACCCTCCGCAGTACTATAGTTGTCTTCCTGGCCGACGGCAGCGAGTTGGAAGTCTCGCCTGCGGATATAGAAACCGGAGTGGAAAAAGGACGCAAGGCCCGGGATGAGGCGCCTGCATCATGACGTTTTATATAACCACGCCCATCTATTACGTGAATGCCGAGCCGCACATAGGACACACCTATACTACTCTGGTTGCCGATGCGGCTACACGTTTTCACCGCCTGGCCGGAGACGAGGCCTTTTTCCTTACGGGCACGGATGAACATGGAGATAAGGTGGCCGAGGCCGCTGCCGGGCGTAATATGTCTCCAAAGGAATATGCCGACCACATAAGCAGCATCTTCCGTTCTACCTGGCCCAGATTAAATGTCGCCCCCGACCATTTCATTCGTACCACAGACCCGGCCCATATACGGGCGGTTCAGCATATCCTGAATAAGGTATATGAGAAAGGTGATATCTATTTCGGCGAGTACGGCGGCCTTTATTGTACGGGGTGTGAACGCTTCTATCTGGAACGGGAGCTGATAGGCGGAAAATGTCCGGATCACCAGGTAACGCCGGTATTTGTCAAGGAAAAGAACTACTTCTTCCGTATGAGCCGGTATCAGGACTGGCTGATCGATCATATCAAAAACCACCCTGAGTTTATCACGCCGGAGCGCTATCGGAATGAAGCGCTGTCATTTTTAAGCGAGCCTCTGGAAGACCTCTGTATCTCCAGGCCGCGCTCACGCCTGGAATGGGGGATCCCCCTGCCCTTTGATGACCAGTTTGTCACTTATGTCTGGTTTGATGCCCTCATAAACTATATTTCCGGCCTCGGCTGGCCGGACAGCGCTAATTTTCAGAAGTTCTGGCCCGCGGCAGAACACATCATAGCCAAAGACATACTCAAACCCCATGCCATCTACTGGCCGACCATGCTTAAATCCGCCGGGATTCAGCCTTATCAGCGCCTTCATGTCCACGGGTACTGGAACATAAATGAGAGCAAGATGTCCAAGAGCCTGGGGAACGTGATACGGCCCCTTGATTTATCAGAGACCTACGGCGTGGATACGGTGCGCTACTTTCTCCTGCGGGAAATGGTCTTCGGACTCGACGCCACCTTCAGTGAAGAGGCCCTTATCGCCCGCCGAAACTCCGACCTGGCCAATGACCTGGGCAACCTCTTCAGCCGGGCCCTGACTATGCTTGAGAAATACTGCAACGGCGTTATTCCGCAACCGGGACCCAACGAAGAGATAGACGATATACTGAAACAGCGGACTCTCGAGGCCTCCGGACACTATGGCCGGCACATAAAAGAGTTCGCCTTTCATAAGGCCCTGGCAGAGATATGGGAAGTAATCAATCACGCCAACAAATATATTGTCCGGACCGCCCCCTGGGAATTGGCTAAAGATGAAAAAGATAGAGGGCGGCTGCACACCGTGCTTTATAACCTTACGGAAACGCTCCGTGTGATTGCTATCCAGCTTTCACCGTTTCTCCCGGAGACAGCGGGTAAGATGAGGACGGCCCTGGGCTATCAGGAAACGGAGCGTCCGGCCTATGCAGACAGCATGACCTGGGGTTTATTTTCTCCCGGTCGGACCCTGAAAAAGGGAGACCCTCTTTTCCCGCGCATCGAGACCACAAAGAAGGTAGTGAAAGACACAGCCAAAGAGGATCCTAAAGTGAATAACGAGACGGCCATGATAGATTTTCCGGATTTCCAAAAAGTTGACCTTCGGGTGGCGGAAGTAATCTCCGCTGAGCCGGTTCCGAAGTCCAAAAAACTTTTAAAACTAAAAGTGCTGGCGGACCGGGAGCGTACAGTCGTAGCCGGTATCGCCGAATTCTATAAACCGGAAGAGGTCATTGGCAAGAAGGTTATTATCGTGGCTAATCTAAAGCCGGCCAGGCTGATGGGTGTAGAGTCGGAAGGCATGGTCCTGGCTGCCAAGGATGCCTCCGGACTCCGGGTACTGACCGTTGACGGTGAGGCAGAGGCAGGCACCAGGGTGTCGTGAGGGGAGCCAGAGGCTAAAAGCTGAAGGCTGAAAGCTCAATGGTAAACCGTACAAATTTTCATGCTCGCATAAGCACTCTCGAACGATGAAAATCCCCCCTTACCCCCCTTTGGCAAAGGGGGGCTGGGGGGATTTTAAAAGAATATTCTGAGTAAACAACCTATATATGCATAACTGGTTCTCGCCATCTATCGCTTGCTTAATCCTCTGGGGTATATGGGGCTTTTTCCCAAAACTGGCCACAAATTACCTGCCTCCCAGGAGCGTGTTTATTTACCAGGCCATTGGGACCCTTATAGTAATCTTCTCCGTACTTATATCTATAGACTTCCGCCCTGAGATAAATACCCGGGGGATCATCTTTAGCATACTGGCCGGACTGGCCGCTGCCCTGGGTACGGTCTTTTTTCTGCTGGCCCTGGCTAAAGGCAAGGCATCGGTGGTGGTCACTATGACCGCCCTTTATCCCCTGATTACCCTCTTACTGAGCGCCATATTTCTAAAAGAGACCTTAACCCTGAAACAGGCCCTGGGCGTACTCTTCTCTCTGGCAGCCCTCCTGTTGTTCTCTTTGTAAAAATGCAAAAGTTTTATAAAAATAACCACAGAGTGCACGGAGAGAACCAAAGAGAATAGAAGACAGAATACAGGAGTCAAGATAAAATCTACTGAATTCTGTATTCTGACTCATAATGTATTTTGGACAGGTATGATTTTACTTTCTCTGTGTTCTCTGTGGTTAGGTTTTAAAGGACGGGGACATAGTGGCAACAAAATCTGAGTCTCTTAACCCTATCTGGACTACACGGGATAAGATCATTGTGGCCGTTTGCGCCTTAGGCTGGTTTTTCATTGCCCTGCGTTATTACCCCGGAGACGTTGGCCGCTCTATGTGCGAAACCGGAATAAAGATTTTCTGGTCTTCAGGCCTGGCTGCGATTTTTACCCGGCTTCTGGTCAGACTCCTTGTCTGGATCGAAAAGACAAGGCCATCCTGGCCACGGATCATCAAGATATTTCTGGTCTTAGCCATCGCCTTTGGCCTCATGCTGGCTATTGAAGATTACAGGATGCATTATAAACAGCCGGATAAAAAGTTCCCCGTCCGGAAGGTCTCATCATCGTTAAGCCATATTGAAGCCCCCCCGCAGCAAGCAACGGGGAATGCGCTCGCTATGCATGTTCATGTTGACAGGAAATGTTCCGGATAGCCCTGATTTCCATGCCCTGGCCGCTATTTAACCGGCCCTCCATACAACTCGGTGCGCTTAAATCTTACCTTGCAGCGCAGGATGATGCCCTCGATATCTCCACTTACCCGATTTATCTGGAAATCGCCGCCCGGATCGGTTTTGAACTCTACCACGAGATTTCAAAACATAGCTGGATTACCGAGGCTATCTATGCCTCACTCCTCTTTCCGGAAAAAAATACATCGATTCATTCCTTAATAAACAAACAAAAAAGGTCTAAAAAATATAAACTTCATTTTGATCTCTCCGCTCTTAAGTCTAAACTCAGCGATCACCATGAAGCTTTTATACGGTCGAGGGATTGGAGGCAGTTCAACCTAATAGGCTTCTCTATCTGCCTTAATCAGCTTACATCTTCACTCTACGCCATACGTACCCTGAAGGCGAAATTTCCAGAGATAACCATTGTAGCCGGCGGTTCAAGCTGTTCTGGCGAGATGGGACGGGCCATTCTCTCCAGCTTGCCGGAGATAGAGTTTGTCATCTCCGGTGAAGGCGAAAAACCCCTCTTATCCATTGTACGTCTTCTTAAGGGGGAGGTCGATAAACCGGGCCCCGGGGTCTTTTACCGTAACAGCCATGGTGTGGTGTCAGGGGAAAGCTATGACGAGATCGACAATCTAAGCTCACTTCCGCCGCCGGATTATGGAGATTATTTTAACCTCCTACAGGATATATCCCCCCGGATTCCATTCCTGCCTATCCTGCCGGTAGAGTTTTCACGCGGCTGCTGGTGGCGGAAATGCCGCTTTTGTAACCTTAACCTCCAATGGCACAGCTATAGAAAGAAATCTGTACCTCAGATGGTAGGGGAGATCAAGGATTTGACCGATCGCTATCCGTCCATTGATCTGGCCTTCACCGACAATGCGCTGCCGCCTCATCAGGGGCCGGAGCTCTTTACCGCCCTCACCACATTGGAAAAAGACCTTGGCATCTTCGCCGAGCTGCGCGCCGGACAATCTGCCCAAGCCCTGGCCTTAATGCGTGAAGGTGGGCTGAAAACGGTACAGATCGGCATCGAGGCATTAAGTTCTTCTCTGCTAAAGCGAATGGGCAAAGGAACCACAGCCCTCCAGAATATAGAGACCATGAGGCACTGCGAAGAGATGGGCATTATTCAATCCGGCAACCTGATCACGATGTTTCCGGGCAGCACACCGGCTGAAGTGAAGGAGACACTGGACGCCCTTGACTTCGTATGGCCTTTTTATCCATTAAAAATGGCGTCCTTCTGGTTGGGCTACGGCAGTCCGGTCTTTTGTACCGCCGGAAAATCCGGGATTAAGCGGACAGGCAATCACCACCTGTATAAATCGTTTCTGTCAAAAGACCTCTTTGACCGATTAATACTCATACAGCAGGCTTATCGGGGCGATAGATCCCGACAATATGCCTTATGGAGACCGGTAGCGAAAAAGGTGGAAATGTGGCGGAAAAACTATTTTCTTCTGCGAAACCGATATCCGTCTCAACCCCTTCTCTCTTATCGGGATGGGGGCAGGTTTCTCAGCATACGACAGGTAAGATCAGATGGTAGTGTTAAAATCCATAGACTCCACGGTCACTCCCGCAGTATATATCTCTACTGTACGACCATAAAATCACTCAAGGATATAAAAGGAAGATTTCCTGGCTGCTTGCTGGAGTCTTTACAAAAGTTTTTTAATGAATTAGTACAAAAACGTATTATGTTGAAAGAAAATGATCAATATCTCAGCCTGGCGGTCAGAGAAGGAGGACTCAGGGAGTGACCAATAAGAAGTCGGCCCGCAATAACTGGTTTGAAGAACACAAAGACATCTTCGTCCGAAATGCCATACGTGACTTTCTAAAAACCTTAAAATTTTTTGAACAACTATACAAGACATATAATGAGAGCGCGGAGATGTCCTTTAAAAATATGGACTACTGGGTCGGCACCGAGGTGCGGAAGGGGCCCCTGTGGCAGTTCAAAGACCTCTGTCATGCGGTGTGGGGCGATGAGGAGCAAATGGACGTCGAGTGCGCCCTTCTGGATTGGCTCGTTGGCTCTATCTTCCACGAGGGCATGAAGCTCAAAGAAAATATTTACTTATTGCAACACTACAAACCGGCTTATGAAAAAATGATCTATCAACATAAGAAATTTACAGAAAATCAAGGTATGGATGATTATCTGGAACTTTTTGAAAAAACAACCGAAGAGGTCAACCTGGCGATGAGCCATCTGAATCGCCTCTTTTTAAGGGCAGCCGGACAATTGCATAAAGTCCTGCTGAAATACCCGGATAACCACCTTGTGCTCCGTCTATTAATAGAAAACGAGCCTGAATTTGACCGGATATGGGGGATAAATTCCATACCCCGGCTTTTTGAGGAGATGTTTTCCGGTCAGAAGGAAAGAGGTTACTGCCTGGCTGCCGAAAGTTATCGAAAAGGAAACTGGATGGAAAAAGCCCTGGATACATATCAAAAGGCCATGGACATTAACCCGGACAGTAAAGAGGTCCAACAGGGCATGCAGGCTATAAGGGATATTATAAAAAGCAGCCCTTAAGAAGTCGGGAGTCGAGGGTTGGGGGTCAAAAAACGTTTGAAACGTCTGACAGGCTCGAACGACTCGAACAAATCAAACCTTGAACGCCCAATATCTATTAATATTTTACTTAAAGTTATCCAATTAATTTACTCATATTCTGTGCTTTTTTATAAAGACTTTTATAGCGACCCAGTACTCTGTCCCAGGTATAATGGCTATCTATAGTTTCCACGGCCTTACGCTGTATTTGCCGTAAAACTGCCGGGGTGTCCCGATAAATAGCCAGGGCCGTTCTGATAGTTTGAACCAGGGCTTCCGGGTTATGATCTGAATAACCAAAGCCGGTCTGCCCGTCGATAACCTTAACCAGACCGCCGGTCAGATGGACAATGGGGACGTTACCCATTAACTGGGCCATAAAATCGGTAAGTCCACAGGGTTCATATTGTGAAGGAATGACGAAAAAGTCTCCTGCCGCATAAATCTGGTTGGCCAATACCGGATCATAGCCAAAGAGAACCGCTATACGCCCCCTATTCTCCGGCAGGCCGGCCAGGGTGGCCAGAGAGTTCTCTATATGCCTGGAGCCGCTACCCAGGATCAGCGCCTGAAACTCTTTGTCTTTTGGCATCAGCATCTGTAAGGCCCGAACCAGGATGTCCACGCCTTTTTGTTCTGTCAGCCGGCCCACCATGGTCAAAAGAGGTTTGCCTGCCGCATAATCAATCCGGCCGATGGCGTTTACTTTCTCAAACTTACGCCTATTTATATCCTCGATAAGGGTCTTCTTGCAGATTTCTTTGCCCTGAAAATCGTCCTTTAATGGGCTGAAGGCCGCCGGGATACCCAGCTCATCCGGTTTTTCCGGATCAAAATCCTCCGGGTCAATGCCATTCGTTACACCCTCAAGGACTATTCCCCTGGACTTCAAGCTATGGCCCAGCCAACCGGTAAGACGATCTGCCTCCGTTTCCTGAAGCTCCCGCGCATAGTTTTCGCTCACCGTATTTATAACTGCATATCGCGCTGCCGCAATAAAAGGGTCAAAGGCATTATGAAGCAAGGAATGTTCAATGACATATCCAGGCAACCCGGTAATAGCCCTGGCAAAAGACAGGTCGCCCACCTCCTGGTGATAACCGACCCCCGCATTATGTACCGTAACCAGGGCGCCCGTCCCTGCAAAATAGGCCCGGTATCCATCGACTTCGCGGATTATGGCCGGCATAATAGCCGTATGCCCGTCCTGACAGTGGATGATTTCAGGCCTTTCATCCATATAGATCATCAGTTCGAGGGCTGCTTTTTGCAGCAAGACATTCATGGCAAAATAGTCATAATGGCCTGCGCCCTGTTTATGGCTGGGATCCTGCGCCTCTTCCTCGGCGGTATAAGTATAAACGCCTTTCTTTTCGCGGAAACGGGCGCTATCCACAAATAAAATCCGGACCTTGCCCTGCGTCAGTTTCCAGATACGCACCTCTTCCTGCCGCTCTTCACCGGTATAATCCATTCTTACGTTGAAGGAATAAGACGTCGGCTTCAGATTTAATCTGTCCTTATTCATCATCCCGTAAAGCGGCATGACCACCGTAATCTTAATCCCGGCACGGGCCAGGGCATGGGAGAGTTGTTTGCATACGTCCTTTACCCCCCCGGCGCCCGCCAGTCCATCGTATTCACGTGTAACCATCCACACGTTTTTGATTTCACTGTTTTTCCTGGCCATAAAGGCGCCTCCTTGTGCATCAAAAGACAATCTCTTAAATCTTTTCGATTCTTATGCGAATTAACTTTAAAAATCGCCGTTGATTATGACATGAACAAAGGGATTTTGGAAAGTGAAATAAGCAGAGTTTTCTGAGTTTTTAGGGAACCTTTGTATTTCTGAGCGAAACTTGCTGGAGCAGGGGGGACCCATCGAGGGCACGCGGGAAGGGGAAAGCCAGCCCTTTACTGGCTGGAAGGGGTGAGTATTCCCCAACTGCGAGCCCCGAAAGGGTCGCTGCGCAAGCCGTGAAGCGAAGAAACCATGGGTTCCCTAAAGAGGTGTTGCCGTGGACTTGCGGACCATCGCCTTAACAATCAGGCTCCAGAGATGTACAGCCTGATACTTGCCGCCGTACACCTGGCCTATATCCGTTATCTGCGAACGGCAATTATGGCAGGGCGTCACCACGATATCAGCGTCGGTGGCCTGTATCTGATCAAATTTAATCCTTCCAAAGGCCCGGCGTTTCTCGACAAATCCTGACTGGAGATAACCGCCGCCGCCGCCGCAGCAGTAGTTGTTGGATTTGTTCGGCCACATATCCACAAAATTCTCTTCTCCCACGACCTGTTTGATGACAAAACGCAGGTCATCCGCCACGCCGTCACCCAGACCCTTTCGTACCAGGTTACAGGGGTCCTGGCAGGTCACTTTAATGCCTTCTTTATTCCAGGATGGATCTATCACGAGACTGCCATCACGAATCCATGCGGCGTACAGGGTAATTATACTTTCAAACTTCCAGTTATGAGGAATGTTGAATCGCTGCAGTCCAGCCTGGACCGCGTAAAATGCGTGGCCTCACTCGGTATTTATAAGCGTCTTACAGCCCAGGTCGTCCACTATTTCGGACTGTCTCCTGACTACCGCCTCCCAGTCCCGGTCATCCCCGGAAAACATGCAATAATTCACGGCATCCCATTGTTCGGATGAATACGTCCAATCAATGCCCACCTCATGGAGTATCTTCCACAAGGGTATCATCTCCTCGGGTTCAACCGTGGGTTCTTTGGCGTTCTGGTTGAGATAATACGCAGCCCCTTTTTTATCCATGGGAGCCGGCAAATCCTTCCAGTCCTCTTCCTGCTGTCTGGTCTCCTCAACCAAATCCGCACAAAGTGAAACCCAATCTTCCCTGCGAATTCCCGTGCTGTTACCAAACTCGAGGTGTAAATCACATGACTTCTGAATCCCTTTCGGTGTGTTCTCCCGCGACCATTGCTGACGGGCCATGAACACCAGCGCTCCAATATCCACGCCCATGGGACAGGCGCGCTTGCATCTCTGGCACATAGAACACCACCAGATCCAGGGAGTCTGGAGAACCTCTTCGTCCAGTCCGAGGAGCACCATCCTCAGGAACTTCCTGGGATCCATATCGCTGATGCCTGAGGCCGGACAACCGTTAACACAAGAACTGCAAGTAAGACAGAGGTCCAGATTGCCCCCTCCGGGGATCGCGGCCTGTGCCAGTTCCTTAAATCTGGATTTACGTTTTCCTATGACAATTGGTTGAGAC
Source organism: Desulfovibrionales bacterium (assembly GCA_028715605.1). Taxonomy (NCBI): domain Bacteria; kingdom Pseudomonadati; phylum Thermodesulfobacteriota; class Desulfovibrionia; order Desulfovibrionales; species Desulfovibrionales bacterium. The sequence goes on along the minus strand of JAQURM010000007.1, from coordinate 73,833 downwards.
ATCCGGTTAAAAATCCTCCCGCCGGCTAAATGCTCCCGGTACGGCTAGTCCCTTGCTCGCGCCGTCTCCAGGCCGCTTTCCTTAATTAGTTCAGGGATCACTTCTTCCCGCCCCGCGCTCATGATATGAACACCCTGAACACCTTTCATCTCTTTGAGGGCCTGCATCTGCTCGGCACAGATTCTAAGCCCTTCCCGCGCCTGCTCCGGCTCCGGCACGCCTTCCAGACGGGTCATAATGTCCTGGGAAATCTCAACGCCACGTCTCTTCTCATGAATCGCCCGGGCCTCACGCGCGGACCGGAGCGGCATTACCGTAGCCAGGATGAAGCACTTTTCAATAAGGCCTTCTTCTCTCGCCAGTCGCACCCAATGCCCGAACTTCTCCGGATCGAAAACAGGTTGGGACTGAATAAAATCCGCTCCAGCCCTCACTTTTTGACCCAGGCGAAGGATCATAAAATCGGCCGGATCACCGAACGGGTTGGCTGCCGCGCCTACGAAGAATGGCCCCGCCTTATCACACACCGCCCCTCCCAGCAGTTTCCCGCTGCCGGACAGTCCTCTCACCGCGTTCACGAGTTGCACGGAGTCGATATCATAGACGTTCAGGGCCTCAGGGTGATCTCCAAATTTCTGATGTTCGCCGGTGGTACAGAAGACATTTCGAATGCCCAGGAGCGAGGCCCCCAGGAGGTCACTCTGCAGGGCGATGCGGTTCCGGTCACGCGTGACCAAAGACATGATCGGTTCCAGACCCAGGTCCAGGAGCGCCCTGGATACCGCCCAGCTCGCCGTACCTACCACGGCGCCCATATTGTCCGCCACGTTTACGGCATCCACATGACCTTTAAAGTAACGGGCCTGCCGTTCAATTAACCCCCGGTCTCCCGTCGCGGGCGGGACAAATTCGGCAGTGATCGTAAACTGGCCGCTTCTCAAGAGCCTTTCGAGGTTGCTTCCTGCCTTCATAGCGTTAAGTCCTCCCGCACAACCCTGCGCACGCCCCCGCTCCAGTAGCCGGACCAGTCCTTGGCCGGCTTCAGGGCCTTGAGTTTCTCAATCTGGCCGAGATTCTTCATACGCTGATAAATGAGATGCCATATGCAATCCACTTCCGGGCGCACCTCACATTTACTCCCCGACGATCCCGCGCACGGACCATGCAAGAGTCCTTTGGAACACCGGGTAATGGGGCATAGGCCTCCAAAATTGTGTATCCCGCAATTACCACAGGCCCGGCAAAACTCGGCCCAGACCCCGTGCTCAAGCGTTCCCCCGATGAACTTGGTGTTCAATGCCGGCATAACGGCCACCCTGTCAAACCGTTCCGCGATATATTGCGGCCCCACGCTGCAGGCCGCAGACATAACCGCCGTATAGCCCTTTTCCCGTAAGGGTTCCTCCAGCCAGGAGATAAACTCCGGCTCACACTGCCGGTCCAGCGTCATCTCATCAATCCCGATCGGTCTCCCCTGCCGCCTCCGGGCAATACGGAGGGCCGAGGCCAGTACACCGACCTCTCTTACCCCGCCCGCATTACATACCGTCACGCACCCCTTACATCCCACCAGGAGCACATGGTCGTGCCCGACGAGCATCTCAAGCAATTCCTTAATCGGCTTCCGTTCTGCGATAATCATTATGACACCTATAATTCCTCAGACATCTTCTCGGTCTTTGTCGACAGGGGGTTTGGGCCCAACGCCCTGATCGTTTCGGTCATCATCCTGGCCGCCTCAGCAAAACCCGGCCCATCCGAGGCCGCGATATTGAACATCCTCACCCGCGCGTCCTCTACGCCGGCCTCATGCAGAATTCTCTGCACGTAGGCCACCCGCTTCTTGGCCTTGAAATTCCCCTCCAGAAAATGGCAGTCTCCTTCCAGGCAACCGGCCACACAGACGCCATCCGCACCATCCTCAATCGTTCTCAGGATATGGAGCGGATCGACACGGCCCGTACACGGAACGAGCACCACTTTAACATTGGGTGGATAGGAAAGCCTCATAGAGCCTGCCAGATCTGCGGCCGAATACGAACAATATTGGCAACAAAAGGCTACAATGCGTGGTTCAAAGTTCTCAGACATGGCTGTGCGCTCTCATTAGTTAGTCCTTTTTCCCCACCCTTATTATTTAAACAGGGCCCCCACCTTCGCCGCGATCTCCTCATCCGTAAAGTGATGCATCGTTATCGCGCTCGCGGGACATTCAGATGCGCAACACCCGCAGCCCTGGCACTTCGCGGCATCGATTTCAGACACTCCGTGGCGGTTAATAAACGGAACGTGATAAGGACAGGTGCGGACACACGTCAGGCAGGCCGCGCAGTTCTCCTGGTCCACCTCGGCCACCACCCCGCCCGCGATGGTCTCATCTTTGGACAAAATAGTCATGGCCCTGGCGGCTACAGCCTGGGCCTGAGCTATGGTTTCATCTATGGGTTTAGGGTAGTGTGCCAGCCCGCAGACAAACAGGCCTTCAGTGGCAAAGTCCACCGGGCGCAGCTTCATGTGCGCTTCGAAGAAGAATCCCTCCGCGTTCGTAGGGACCTTGAAGACTTTCGCCAGTTCCTCGTGGCCGGACGGAATGATGGCGGTCATCAGGGTGATGAAATCAGGCCTGATGACCAGCGGCCTCCCCAGTACATGGTCAGTCACCGTAACCCTGAGTTCTCCATCGACTTCCTCAACCAGCGGCTTATTCTCAAGGCCGTAGCGGACAAACAGCACTCCTTTCCGCCGCGCCTCACGGTATATATCCTCACGGGCGCCGTAGGTCCTGATATCCCGATAGAGGATAAAAACATCCATCTCCGGATTCATCTCTTTTAACCGCAGGGCGCTGGTTACGGCGTGCGTGCAACAGATCTTGCTGCAATATGGTCTCTCAGAGTCTCTTGATCCGACGCATTGGATGAAGACCGCCGTCCGCGCGTTTTTCACCCGCTCCGGGGCTGCTGCCATCATGTGGTCGAGATCGAACCAGCAAAGGACATTCGGGTTCTGTCCATAAAGGTATTCAGAGGTGGAGAACGGTCGTCCGCCGGTGGCCAGAACGGCCACTCCGTGGGTCAGCTTCGAGGAATGCAGTTCCGGACCCTTGCTCACCAGTGTGGTAGTGAAGTTGCCCGCCGTGCCTGAGGTAAAGCGCACCTCGGTATTGAGGAAGACCTTAACCTTTGGATGCCGGGTAACGGCATCGATCAGCCCCTCCAGGTACGCCTCTACCGATTCACCCTTCCAGGTCCTCGAAAGATTACGGGCCTGCCCGCCGAGGCTATCACTTTTTTCCACCAGACAGGCAGAAAACCCCTGCTCCGCAAGGCTCAGCGCGCTCACCATCCCGGCCACGCCTCCTCCGACCACAAGGGCGGACTTGGTCACCGGAACATGCTTGGGGTAAAGAGGCTTCGCCAGCGCCACCTTGGCTACCGCCATGCGCACAAGATCTTTGGCCTTTGCGGTCGCTTCTTCCGGCCGGCTCTGATGCACCCAGGTATTCTGATCCCGGATATTTGCCATTTCAATCAGGAAGGGATTGAGACCCGCCTCCCGGATGGTAGACCGGAAGAGCGGTTCATGGGTCCTGGGTGAGCACGATGCCACCACTACCCGGTTTATTCTCTTTTCGCGAATTATCCGCCTAATGCGTTCCTGCGTATCCTGCGAGCAAGTGAAGAGGTTTTCTTCCGCGTGCACCACCCCCCGGAGGGTAGCGGCATAGGCGGTTACGGCCGGCACGTCGGCAATTCCTCCGATGTTGATCCCACAATTACAGACAAACACGCCGACCCTTGCTTCCTGCCTGAGTACGTGTGTTTCATGCGGCAGCATCTTGGAAAGCGTCTTGGTATGTCGGGCGCCCGCCAGCGCCTGTGAGGCGGCACAGGCAGCCGCGCTGGCTTCCATTACGGAGCCGGGGATATCCTTGGGTTCACGGAAGGCCCCGCAGACGTACACGCCGGACCGGGACGTCCGGGCCGGGGCAAAACTGGAGGTCTCTGCAAACTGATATCCGTCCAAGTGTACATCGAGTCTTTTGGCCAGGTTCACGGTGGCTTCCGACATCCTCATCCCGACGGAGAGGACCACCATATCAAATACCTCTCTCACCACTTCCCCGGCCTCTGTCGCGTATCTTATACTCAAGTCATCCGTACCCGGAACACGTTCGACGGAATGGACCCGGCTGCGGATAAACCGCACCCCCTTTTCCTGCTCCGCCCTTTGATAATACTTTTCAAATTCTTTCCCGTAGGTACGCATGTCCATATAGAATATGGCGGTATCAAGTTCCCCCTTGCTGTGTTCCTTGGCGATAACCGCTTCTTTAACGGCGTACATACAGCACACTGCCGAGCAGTATCCATTCCGGCAGCGGTTCATATCCCTGGAACCCACGCACTGGAGCCAGGCGATCCTTTTCGGCTCCCTCTGGTCGGACGGACGGACCAGGTGTCCGCGGAAGGGACCGGAAGCGCTGAGCATCCGTTCCAGGGCAACGCTCGTCACCACGTTGGGAAGCGTGCCGTAACCATAGGTGTCAAACTCACCGGGATCAAACGGTTCAAATCCCGGCGACAGGATAACCGAGCCTACTGCGAGCTCCAGCGCCTCTTCTTTCTGATCAAAATCTATGGCCTTATTCTCACAGTATTTCAGACAGGCCATACACCGGCCCTGTTTGCCGGCCTCAAGGCTCCTGAAATATATGCAGTTCTGGCGGTCAATGGTGTACTTCATGGGTACGGCCTGGGGATATGGCACGTAGATGGCCTTACGTTTATCCAGGCCGGAATTGAATTCGTTTTTTACCTCTTTGGGGCACTTTGATGCGCAAACACCGCAACCCACACATTTATCTTCATCAACATACCGCGGACGCTTTATTACCCTAACCTTCAGGTTTCCTTCTTCGCCGTGGATACCGTCAACCTCCGCGCAGGTAATCAGCCGTATATTAAGGTGTTGTCCACATTCTACGAGCTTCGGGCTCAGGATGCACATTGAGCAGTCGTTCGTGGGGAAGGTCTTATCCAATTGGGGCATCGTCCCCCCTATGGCCGGAGACCTCTCCACCAGATACACATAGTATCCCGAATTCGCGAGGTCCAGGGCGGCCTGTATCCCTGCGATACCGCCGCCTACCACCATCACTGCGCCCACAGGCTCTTTTTTCCCTTGATCAGACATGTTTGACTACTGGTCCTTTTCCTTCACTGTAGTTGCCACCAGGGTTTTAAGTCTCACCGCCCCGATCTTCCGGTAAACCTCCTCGGGAGACTTTCTCTCTCCATCCACCGTCAGGAGGTCCCGCTCAATGGAGATACCAAAAAGCCGCTCATTCTCTTCCAGATAGGGCAGGATAAGCCGCCAGTCTTCTCTTGTCATATCCATGAATATCCCGCCGTTCAATTGCTCATCAACGAGCAGTCTGTGGGGGTCCCGGACGTAAATCGCCCCCCCGGAGGCCAGGGAAAAGATATTTGAGCCGGGGTATGGTGTGGCCTGGGCACGGATCGCGCCGTCATCATCGAACCCCACGCCATTGACAATGACAAAACCACCGCCTTTGTGAGGATCACCGGCCATGAAAGACTCCGCGAGGTAGTCCAGGGCCGTGCCATTAATTACCACCCGCGGACGCCCCACGCCATTGATGAGCGGCCGGCCGGCGGCATTGCCCATTATATAGACCTCTCCCCCTTTGGCTCCGTACATGAAGGTCTGGCCCACATCGCCATACACCACCAGCTTCCCGGTTTTGAGTATCTGACCGATCTGGTCCTGCGCGTTCCCGTGGACGTAGATGCTCATGCCGTCGATTCCCGATGCCAGGTAATCACCGCAGCTCCCGTAGACATCGATTCGAACATCCTGTGTGTCCGGCCCCAATCCACTTCCCAGGAAACGCTGTCCCCGGTACCCATAACAGATGAAGCGGCGCCACCCTAAAGTATAGGCGCTACAAACGAGACGGGCATCGCAACTGTCTCCTTCGGGCGGGAAATCCCCCGCGTTCAGGACCAGCGCCTTCTCTCCGTCCTTTGGCGGACGAAGAAGATTCCTGGTCTCCGCCTTTATCAAACGGTAAACACTATGTGAATTACTTCCAATCGGCGCAATGCCCTCCAGGATCGTCTCCAGAGTCTCTCGCACAATACGGAGCACAGAACTCCGTTTCAGAGACCCGGTAGGATAACGAAGGTCATTCAGGAGCGTAAGCGCCTCGATAGCCGTCTCACGATGCCCGTCACTCCGGGATGCCTGTTCGCTTATAACTTCACAGCACCAGCGGAATGGGGCAAACTCTCCACGGAGAAGGACTCCCCTGAGTTCTTCGCAAAGAAGGTTCGTCTTTCCCCCTTCCAGGCACCCGGAAATAGCAGCGACAAGGGACTCCGCATCCTCCGGGGCCTCAATGGCAAGGCTCAAATCGCAATGTTTCCGGCTCTCCGGCAGCCTGATCCGGTGTCCGAACTTGTCCGTGCAGACGATTCTCTTCCTTCCCTGATTATCCGGATCATCGGCCAGCGTAAAGATAAAGGCCCCTCCGTCCGTGTGGCTCCCCCCCCGGGCATTCCAGTATTTATCAGCCACACTGGAGATACGGCTATCCTCGGCCGCCAGCCCCGCCAACGTGGCGTCAATGGCCTGTTTCTCCGAGCAAATAAGCCCTACCTGCACGTCACCGTCGTGAAAGGCAAAGACCTGGGGCCGCAGCATGGCTGTGTCCGTGATGCCTATCAATTGAAACTGTTTCCGGTAAAAATCGTTCCGCGCAATGATGAAGAACCACGGGCCGTCAGGAGATCCGTGGATATGGGTAGTCTGAATAAGACGGTAGATATCCTGCTTTTCCGGTGAAAGCTGATCGAAGTCCATCTCGGAGGTGGGCGCCAAGGCCTCAATAATATATTCGAGAGGATACCCGTACACCCGGTTCAGGAGATCAAAAATGAGCACTGAAACTTCCGTATCCGTCTGGAAGTGTGGATAGAGATTCCATTGCCTCAGGTATTCCGTAACCGAATAGTAATTAGCGAAGTCGCCGTTATGCACGAGCGCCTCGTCGAGGCCCACAAAGGGATGCGCGCCCGCTGGATGCCAGACTCGCCCCTTGGTGGGGTAACGCTGATGGGCGATCCAGGCATGGGCTTTGAAGTCCTCCAACCGATAGTAACGAGCCACATCTTCGGCATAGCCGACTACCTTAAGCACCATCATATCCCGGCCGTGCGAGAGCACAAAGGCGTGCTTCACCCCTTGAGTCTCGTAGAAAGTCCGGTTGAGGCGGATTGAATTCTGATAGATAAACTCGTCTTCCGCCCGCATCGGGGCCATGTTTTCGAACCCGTTTTTTTCTATGAACGACTTAAGGACCTCAGGCTTCACGCGTACAAAATAGCGCCATACATCCGGCGGCCTTATCTCCAGGCTCCCAATCTCGCGGTAGTCGTCAACTGTAGAAACGCACCGAGAAAAATCCACGTTCATAAAGGGAGTAATACACTTATCCTCCACCGTCCGCCGAACCTCCGGATCGAGAAGGGCAACCTGAAGGAGGTAATTATTATCCAGAATCTCCCGCGAGACACCCACATCTTCGGGAACAAGACCCACGGCGGCGATACCGCCCCCCTTGCCGTTACCCCGGTTGTGCATAAGACGGGACGGCTCCAGGATGTGTTTCCCGCCTACCGGTATGCTGCAGACAAATCCGGTGACACCGCATCCGCCTTCCTCATCGGCCTTGTAGCGTATCTGCGGAGGCGTCGGATAAAGGCTTCTTCTCGATTGAATTATGGCGTCGCTGAATAATTTATTCATAAAGGCAACCAACAGCCTGTCTTATTCGTAACAATTTAGCGTTTTAAAAATGCATGATAAAAAGTGCAAAGAAACATATCAAATCTGGAAATCAGGAACTCAGAGAAGTGCAACCCCAAATAAAGAGGGTCTATCTTTTCCTGATTTTATGAGTTCCAGATTAATAGCCTTTTCTGTAGGACTGTTTAAAACACCTAACGTGTTACCCTTATTCATAGTCTAGGTGTTTCAAACAATCGGTTCTTCCCACCAGTTCTCGAATATCTCGCATCCCCAGTTTTCTAAGGATCTCTATCAACTGGCGTCTCCAGGCGGCAAAGAGGTTTATCAGCCTCTGAGTGGCCCAGTCTTCATCGATCAATTTGGAAAGCTCGGGATCGGTAGTAGCGATTCCTCTGGCACAGCCCCGGCCGCTTTCGCAGGCCGCACAGCGAATACATTCCACCGCCACCATCTCGGAGGTCCCCACCACCACACCGTCCGCACCGAGTGCAATGGCCTTCGCCACATCGTACGCGGTACGAATGCCGCCGCTCACAATCAAAGTCATCTCATCCCGAATCCCTTCTTCCTTGAGGAAGTTGTGCACTTTCACGATCGCGTATTCGATCGGCATCGCAATATTCTTCTTGGCAATGTCCGGAGCAGCGCCCGTCCCCCCGTAACTTCCGTCCAAATGGATGATATTGGCGCCGGCATGGTAACTACCCACCGCGACCATGTCCACGTCGGTAGGAGTGGACACCTTTACAGACACCAACGCCCTGGGATTGATATGTTTAATCCAGTCCACGTGTTTTTTGTGATCTTCCACGGAATAGACACTGTGGAATGGGAACGGTGAAAACAGGGCGTTCCCCGGCACCGCCTCACGCATCTTGGCCACGGCAGGCGTCACTTTGTCACCCAGGAGGTGGCCCCCCAACCCCGGCTTCGCCCCCTGGGCGTATTTGAACTCTACGATGCGCACCCGCTGGATGGTATCTTCCCGCACGCCAAACAGACCGGTGGCCACCTGGGTAATCACGTGGTCATCGTAGGGGTAAAGCTCCTCCGGATACCCCCCCTCGCCCGTGCAGGTAAAGGAGTTCCATGCCTGGTACGCCCTGGCCCGCGCGATCATGACGGACAGACTGATCGACCCATACGACATGCCGCCTCCGTACACCGGCATATCAATCTCTACCTCCGGACGACCGTCCTTGCGTCTATTTAACGGGATACGAAGGGAAACCTCGTCATCCGGGACCGCGTCCGGTTCCCTCCCGGAAGGAAAGCAGAACTCGATACGGTCAAAACCGCCCCCGGAATCTCCTGTTTTATACTCGATATCCCCCGGAGGTACCTCGCCGGTCTCCGCCATATACCAGGTGCTAATAAGGAGTTCAGGCGTCCACCTTTTATCGCCGAGTACTTCCAGTATCGGATTCAACCGGACGGAAAGGGCGTTCTGCGGGCACTGACGAACACAGTAGAAATCATTATTCTCACAGGCGGCCCCGATACAGCGATAATCTTTAGGACGCGCCATCGTCTTGCCGGCGAATTCATGCACGCCGTACGGGCAAATCTCGGCACACTTGCCACACGCTATACACTCCTTACTCCGGCGGACTATGTACTTACCGATGGCATTTCGGAAGCGTGACGGCGTAACCCTTACCTCCGGCCTGCCAACGTGAGCAGTCCCCTCCGGTCCGGTTTCTGATTGCAAGGCTGCGTTCATATTTCGAATGGAACTCAATTGCCTACACTCTCTCTTTTCTTTCTCTTGCCGAAAAGTCTCCCGAAGGTCTCCCTCTCGAGATCATCAAAAAACATAGCCCGGCCGACCTCTCCCCGCAGGCGTCGTATCTCCCGGATCCCCATGGCGCCGAGCACCTCGATCAACTGGTTCCGCCAGGCCGCAATAAGATTAAGAATGCGGTTCTTTCCCCATTCCGGATGAATATTCTCCACCTCTACCGGACATGACAGTCCCGCTTCACAGCGGAAACAGAGGCGGCACTCAAGGGCCAGCAAAAGGGGAATATCTACGGCCACGGCATCCGCCCCGACGATAATACCCTTGGCCACGTGCTCAGCCATGGCAATCCCGCCGCTCGCAAAAAGGGTAATCTCGTTCCGGCAGCCCGCCTCGACCAGTCTCATGTGTACGGAACGGACCACGTCCTTGACAAATCGGATCCCATTTCCGGACTCCACGTTACCATCCCTGTCTGCGCAAAGATGCAAAATATCCGCACCAACCCGGGTAAGCGCTAAGGCCTCTTCCCCGCTGCGTTCACCGAGCCGCATCCTCACCATAATGAGCACGTCCGGATAAGCAGCTCTAATCCGGGAAACCCGCGCCTCTGTTACGTCGGAAAGCTGGATTTCTATAATCCGCACGCCCCGGATGAGTTCCCCGTGCGTGTCAATCTCCGCCTCCGTCAACAAGGGGATAAGGTGCGTTTTATAAGGCTCGATGTAAGGTTTCCATCCCTTAACCGGAGCTATCATGAATGTATCCATAGCCTGCGCCGCTTCGGCCATGGCCAGAAAGACGCTTTCACTCAGACTCCCCAGGGGCAGGTCCTTAAGTATGATGGGGATAGGTATCTCGATCTTTTCGGGCGCATCCCTAACCACGTGCCCCGCCGCGTCAAACCGGAGATAACGAAGTGATCTTCCCAGGTCAACGACCGTATTGATGTACTCACGTCCATGGATACCGTCGCGGGTGGGACGGACAATCTCTGACATATCCGTCCACATATCATCAAACCCCGGCCCCGAAAAAGGCCCTCCATACCCCGCCCCGGACACCGGTATTCTCCCGGTTTCCGCCTGAAACCACTGCATGCGTATGATATCCGGCGTCCAGTAACTGTTTCCCATGCGTTTATATTCTGCATTGACGACCTTGGTGATGACTTGTCCCGGGCATGATTGCACGCACCGCAAACAATTCTTACACAGCGAATCGATGGTATCGGTCATCTGTCGTACATCAAATGTACGCTCATTATATACGTCATAGATACACTGGCGTTTGACGCACTTAAAACATCGAAGGCAGCCGCCCTCCCAGTCTAAAATAGTGGACTTCCCGATAGGAGTAAATCGTGGGGGTGATGTCTTTGTCGGTATACTGTATTTCTTAGGCAACTTCGACCCCTTTATTCGCCTTTTAGTTCCAGGGCTTCTATCCTGCGGACCATCGTTCCCACTGCCTGTTCCATACACTCGCAGCCCGGTGTTTCGAGGTGAAATATCTCCAGCCTTTCACCGCCGATACCAATCTCATCCAACAATCTTTTCGTATAGTTGACCAATTTCCCGGCCCTGCGGCACCCGTCCACGAGCGAACAGTCATCCTCCCTGCACCCCAGGACAAAGACACCATCTGCGCCGGACTCAAAGGCCTTTATGAGGGCAAGCATATCGGCCTTGCTGCTGCACGGCAATACGGACACTTTGACGGTCGATTGACTTTGCAGCCAATCCTTGCCGGTCAACTCCTTCTCCTTGTTGAGCGCATGCTCGCAGCAAAAACCTATGATTTTACAGGGGGGCGCCAACGCAAGACACCGCCTTTCCGTAACACAAGATATGGTCGAAATGAATTACAGTGACACAAAAAAGGAATACTCCCTTTCCGTGTCTCCCCTCGACTTCTTTGTGTATTGGATCAGACGGCTTTGTCGTTACCTTCGGGGGTTAGCAGATGATTCCTTCTTGTCAACACACATACAAGAAAAACCCGCATAACACAAAAACGCTTTTTTTGTGTCTCCATCAACTTCATTGTGTGTCGGCTAGACGGCTTTGTCTTGACCTTTGGAGAGTTAATTCGGAGAGATAATTATATTTTGAAGAATTTTTAACATACGACCATGCGCTTGTCAATGAAAGTGAAAATTTTCTTTTTCGTAAGGAAAGCGGGCAGAAAAAAATAGCAGTTCCTCCGGGCCTGGGCTATACTGATTTGAAATACTCTACCAGTATGCGCGGGTCATTACTGCCGATGCCGTCAACCCCCATGTCAAGATACGGTTTCAGCATATCCCGATTATCGATGTTCCATATAAAGACCTTTAGACCCTCCTGGTGCGCCTTATCGACAAGCCCTTTGCTTACAAAGGCGTAGTTCATGACCAGTGCGTCCGCTGAAGCGCTTCTGGCGATACAGGCGTCCACCGGGCAGCCGACCAGGAGCACGCCGGTCTTAATACGGCTGTCCATCTCCTTTACTCTCTTTACCGCCATGTGCCAGAAGGAAATAACATAAACGCCGCCATAGAGGCTATGTTTATTTATGAGCCCAACAATCTTATCTTCTATCCCCTCTTCTTTTAATTCGATGATGAGCTTTACCCTGCCCTTTACAAGCCCGACCGCCTCTTCGAGGGTCGGTATCCGCTCACCCTTACCGGCATCCAGCTTTTTTATCTCCTCAAGCGTATAACTCCCTACCGGGCCCTTTCCATTTGTAGTGCGGTCCACCGTTGAGTCATGGATAACGACAACCTCCTTGTCTTTGGTCAGATGGACGTCGATTTCCACGGCATCAACCCCGATCTCCATGGCCCGCCTTATAGAAAGCAGGGTATTCTCAGGTTCTAAAGCCTTGGCCCCTCGATGTCCCATAATCATCATATCTGTTTATCTTTCGCCTCCGTGTTTATAAATGTTCGAAACGTTCGAACATCGAACGACTCAAACGCCGACACGTAGCCTTACTTGGCAATCATGGCCCGCATCCTGTCCCCGGCATTTTCCACATGATCCGCGATCTCGCCGAGCATTTCCACCAACCGGATCAGATGAAAGATGGTTACCGCATCTATCTCCTTGGCAAAAATATCGTGTTTGAGTGTGGCTTCGAGTACGTCGGCCTGCCCTTCTTTCTTTCGCAATTCCCGGACGTGTTCCTTTACAATCTTCCGGTCTTCTTCGGAAAAAGTCTTAAAGTACCGCCGCGCGTCTATAAGCATCTCATTAAGCCTATCAATTGGATTAAGGACAGAATCTACCAGAAAAAACAGATCCCCCCGGAAATATTCCGGAATCTTATCAGCGGGTCTAAATGCCAGCCAATCCAGCACATGTTCAAAACAATCGATTACCTTGTCCTGTTCTTTCAGGTAGCTGAAAATCTGAAATTTATCTACAGGCAGCAGGGTCCCTTTGGGAAGATGACCCCTGATGCGTCTCTTCACTGCATCGGCCTGATGTTCCAGATCCGACACCTCTTGCCTGGCCCGTTCAAAAGACTCGCACTCAGCGCTTAAGTAACACTTTACCGCAATACGGAACATTGCGGCCCCGTCTCTGACCTTCTCCGCATGTTCCTGAAGTCCTTCAAAGGGTGAAGTCATAAACATGGATAAAATAGGTATGCGCATAAGCCCTCCGCTTTAGAAAAATATCAAACATAGTATCTTATAAATAACCATACTGGTAATCGCGGCAATGGGGACCGTGATGAACCAGTAAAGCATAATCTGGCCTACTATCCGAAAATTCACCGCCTCGATACCTCTGGCCAGACCCACTCCGATCACGGAGCCGACCGCGGCGTGGGTGGTGGAGACGGGAAGCCCCATCTTCGAGGCCAGAAGGACTGTCGTAGCCGCGCCAAATTCAACAGAAAATCCACGTGTGTTTGTCAGGGTGGTGATTTTATGTCCCATGGTCTCGATAACCCGATGCCCCCACATGGCTATACCGGCGGCGATGCCCACTCCTCCAAACAACAGGAGGGTGATGGGAACCTCAATCTGACCGCCGATAGACCCGTTACTGACGAAAAAATAGATAAGCGCCAGCGGACCGATGGCATTGGCCACGTCATTGGCCCCCTGAGAAAGCGCCATATAGCAGGCGGTAACCAGTTGCAGGTGACGAAAGGTATGTTCAACACCTTCCGCACCGGTTTTCTTCGTATGCCGCTTAAGCAGGTATTTTCCCGCATATCCCATCAGAGCGGCAATGGCCAGGGATAACCCGGTGGAGGTGATGGTATCCAGCGCCATTCTTTTTCCTAATGGCGTCTTACACAGGAAAGACATGATTACCACAAAAAATGTGGTGCCGATGAAGTATGGAGATAATCCAAACGCCCTGGCCATCAGATCCTTCTGCGTCAATATAAATCGATAAATGATCTTGAAAACAAGGAATGATAGTACCATGCTAAAGATAGGCGAGATGATCCAGCTCGCCACTATGCCCGCCAGCTTCCACCAATTGACTGAGGAAAAGCCGCCCACCATGATGCCGAAACCGACCATGGCGCCGACGATGGCATGAGTGGTGGAGACGGGAAGGGCCCTCCATGTGGCAAAGAATACCCACAGCGCGGCCGCGATGAGTGCGGAAAGGGCCCCCACGATTGCCACTTTTGGATCGGTCAGGGCCTCGGGAGAAACAATCCCCTTACTTATGGTGTCAACCACGTGAGATCCTACAAAAACTGCGCCCACGAAATTCAGAATACCGGCGACAAACACTGCCTGCCGCAGGGTAATGGCCTTAGCGCCGACGCTTGAGGCCATGGCATTGGCGGCATCGTTGGCCCCGATGTTCCAGGCCATATAAAGTCCAAAAATGTAACCCAGGATTAGAATCGTATATTCAAAGGTCATGATTACCCCAGATCGGGTTAATTGATTTTAATCCGGAATCATGCGGCGTCCGAGGATCTGTTCAAGTTCTACAAGGAAAGGGTCTTGATCCCGGTAGAGAATGGTCTTTAATCCCCGCCGGCTCGCACGCTCAATATTGCCTGGATGGTCATCCACGAACAGCGTCTCCGGCGGTGAGACGCCAAGCGTCCGTATAACATCGTCAAATATGGTTAGATCCTTTTTGCCCTTGCCCAGATAGTAACTGTTAAACACCCGATCAAACTCCTGAAAAAAATGGTCTCTCTCGTTCAGGATGTCCAGCCAGTTGGTCTGGTCGCTGAGGATACCGGTAACAAAGTTGTCACGGCGCAGGGTGCGCGCCACCTCGATCATTTTCGGCCGCAGGACAAAGCGTTGCAGGATCTCCCGGGTAAGTTCTGCGTCGCTCCCGCTAAGGCCGGAACGCCGGCGCATCATATCCCAGAATTCTGACTCGCTACCCCGGCCGGTTACATATCCGGATTCATAGATCGCCTCAACCGCCAGACGATGCAAGACTGCCGGATCAATCCCGTTTTGCCGGGCAATGGCCTTAAGCCCTTCGCGAAAACCTTCTTCCGCCATTACCCCGCCGTAATCAAATAGTACTGCCCGTATTGGCAAGCCCGCGTCGATGGCTTCACCTCCAGCTTATGATTATGGCAGACTTATAAAGGAAAAAAGGGGAAAGGACAAGTTATTAATACAGCGGGCTGGTCTAGTCTTTGGACTTGCTTCAGAACCGATATGTCATCCCAGCCGCTCCGGGCAATACCCGTTCTCTCAAGGCGTCCGCAACGGCATGCTCTCCGGTGCAGTGGCAAGGAATAACCATATCCGGCTCCGGGGATCTCAGTGCGGCCAGAGTCTGATCGATACGTTGACTGCTCGCGGTGAGCAGGTGGAAGCCGCCAATGACGGCTCATACCCTCGACCCCTTATTCAGGCGTCGAACGTGGTTCAGTGTATTCACCAATCCCGCATGGCAGCACCCGACACAGATGACCAAACCATCTTCCGTCTGAACCCACAGTGCTAGATCATCGTCAATCGGATCTACGCGTCTTCCCTCCGGATCGAGAAAAAACGGCCCGCCCGTATCCTCGTAGCTTGTCTGGCGGGGAATGGGACCGGTAATGCCGATTCTCTCGGACAGCAACAACGGTTGTGAAACCCAGTGGAGACGTTGCGCGGGCAGCTTGTTAATGGACACTATGGATTCGCGCGGCATCTGAATCGGTTTTGGCGTCCCATCCCGGATGGCGTATCGGGGCTGCACTACTCCAGGATGGCAATAGGCCTCAACCTTTTTATTGACCTTCAGGAGTTGAGGAATTCCGCCGGTATGGTCGTAATGCCCGTGGCTCAACACAAGGATGTCGATTTCACTCAGGTCCACGCCAAGTACCGAGGCATTTGCGGCCAGCGCACTCCCTTGTCCCGTATCGAAAAGGATGCGCTTGTCTTCAGCTTCAATCCATAACGAAAGGCCATGCTCAGACATCAGCCCGGGGGCGGCCTGATTATCGACCAATATCGTTATCCGAAATCGATGCGCATTCATTGAGGAGGTCTTTTCTATATGCATTTTGCCTCGGCCCACGTTATGATAGGCTTGATAATGGCCCGCATGATTTCCGCTTCAGAAAATCGCCTTCAGTGCATTGACTATTCTTGTCATCTTCGTTTCATAACGCCGTATAACTATTCGGCGCTTTCAAATCCAAGTCCTACCGAACGAATTGATCTGGACAAAATATGATCAGACCGTTCTCCAACTTCATGACCTCGAAGCTTCTGTCGATCCGATAACGGTATAGAAAACCCGGCCATCCACGAGAACCGTTGTCACCTTTCCGGCAGATTTGAGCGCATCGAGTTGTTTGACCGCTTCCGTGATATGAATGCCAAGACCGCTTGCAACATCGGCAAAGGTACACGGTCGTCTGCCAAGCAACGCCAGAACGTCCTCATTTCTGGAGCCGGAAAGGGCTGTGGCCTGCGAAAGGTCACGTTCATTCTCGCTGATGATATCCACTTGATCCGGAAAAAGTCCTTTCAGAGTGAGAAGCTGGTCGGACGAGAGAGGAAAGGCAAATTCTTCAGAGGGTGGACGAACAACGGTGTTTAGTTGCACCCGCGCCGGTCGGATTTGCCTAATAATGGCAGCAATCTTCTCAACCTCAGCGGGGATTCCCGTAACGCCGCCAAGCAGAAGAACCTCCAGCCACAATTCCCCTGGAAAGCGTTTACTAAAGGAAACAACGCCATCGACCATTTGCTCAAAAGAGATACTTTCATGCGGACGATTGACGTATCTAAAAAGCGACTCATCACCAGCGTCCAGCGATGGAAGTACAAGGTCGGCTGTCATCAGGGCATCCTGGACTTCACTCATCCATAACAGCGAGCCATTGGTCAGGACGGCCACCGGAATATCCGTCAACCCCTTGATCTTGCGGATCAGGTCACCGATGCCGGAATTCAGCGTGGGTTCGCCGGAGCCCGCGAGGCTGATGTAATCAGGAACATCCCCCACAGCCAGCTTCTGTCCCAGTTCGACCAAGACATCTTTAACCGGGACGTATTCCTTTCGCTCAAGGGTTTTATTCGTAGTCCGGCCCAATTGGCAGTACACGCAGTCATAGGTGCAGGTCTTGAACGGCACAAGATCGATCCCGAGAGAACGACCCAGGCGCCGCGACGCAACAGGCCCGTATACGTGCTGAAAACCGCCCGCACTCATAATTTGTCCCCGCACGGCGGTTCTCCGCAACGTTCGTCTCGCCCGCAGCAGGTCTTACCCATTTGTTCCGGTGAACATCCGCCCCCGCGTTGTCCTGTTCGGCTATGCCCAAACCCTTTGAGGATAAATCCTACACTGCCGCTAACCAGCCGCCGGACTTTTCCATGGCATTCCGGACACTCTCTGACGGGGTCCTCCGTAATCCGCTGCCGCCATTCGAATATCAAGCCACATACCTCACATTCGTATTCATAGGTCGGCATGGCTCACCTCCAATATTTCTTTGGCACATGCCACGACGTTATTTTTTATTACTTCTTTGAGGCTTTTCCATCTGCCTTAACTGTTTTTCCGTCAGCGGAGAGCCAAAACCCACATACTGTATCTTTGGAGCAGGTGGATTGGAAATCAGCGTCCACGTTCCGTTGTTAAAATTTTGATATACGCAATTGTACTGAACTCCACTCACAACGGGAATAATACCTTTTTTGTTTTGCTTCTTCCCTCCCTCGAGCCAAGAAAGATCAATGCTTCCCTTAAGAATTTGTTTGACGGTTTCGGTGGCATGGCATTCTTCGCATTTAGTCCCATCTCTCTTCACTGAGTGACTGAACTGGGGGGCAAACATAAGGAATGTTTTGTCTCCCGGCAAAACGAATGATTGCATATTGGCCGAGGTCACTTTCCCTTCATAGTTCATTAGAAATTTCCAGCCGGAGACAGGAAGACTTACCCGCTTCTTTTCTTTGATCATGGTCTCAAAATGACAGTTATTGCAGCTCACCACCTGCCGGACATGACAGGCCTTGCAATCTAACTTATTTCCATGGATCGTGTGTGAAACGCTTTTTGTAAGGGATTCGTGGCATTTTTCGCATGTCACATCCATTGCGCCTTGCTCTTTCATTGATTTGTATTCAATGCCATCGCCGTGAATCTCGCGCGCGGTGTGACAATCCATGCAATTCATTCCGTTTGCAAAATGGACATCCGGCGTATTAGCTTCCCTGTCAATTTTCATGATCACTCCCTCACGGGCATGGCAGCTTAGGCATTTCTCTTGGTTTTTAGCTGTTTCAACAGAGTACGTCGATTTCCCATTAGCCTCTTTTTTATGACAGGCATCGCAGGATGAGACATGACAATTTTTGCATCCAAGGTCTGAGTATGGGACGCCGGTGATGATTTCGAGTCCTCCCCTTGACTTGTCATACCAATAAGACATTCCTCCGGCGGTGGCGTGAAGACCGGATGAAAAAAAACAATCCTCTTTCTTTATCCCCTGCGCGAAGCTGAAAACTGCCATTCCCAACACAACAACGCTTCCCAAAATTAAACCGGCCAGCAAATTTCTTTTCATGGCTCCCTCCTATTATTGATGAAAACTGATTGCCCCGGCGGGGCATATATTCACACATGCACCGCACCCAACGCAGTTTTGCGCATCAACGTTCGCCTTGCCGCCCTTAACAGCAATAGCCCCCATTGGGCAGATATCAACGCACTCGTTGCACCCCTTACACCGTTCCTGGTTAACTATAGCGACATAACGTTTCCTTTTCTTAATATCTTGAACTGGTGGGGTCACTTGCTGCATTTGCTTCGGTTGCTGTGTGGATTGAATTTCTCCGTCTTTGGGGCCGTTATGAGTAGGCAAGGGATATCGGCCGCAGGCAATGCCGCTTCCGAAGCCCATCGAACCCCTACGACCGCCGCCCATCCTACGACCGCCGCCCATCCTACGACCGCCGCCCATCCCACGACCGCCGCCCATCCCACGACCGCCGCCCATCCCACGACCGGCAAAAGCCAGACCAGCGCTTTGGGTCGAGTCAAGGGCAGGACTCGGAGAAAGCTTGGAATCCGGGACGAGATCGGGTTGTCTGGCGGCGTTGGATTTCGTTGTGACTGCTATTTTCATATTCAAAATTTTCCTTTCCCGGTAAAATCCGGCGATGGCCGAACGCCTGTTAATCAGCGCCCTGTAAGCTGATGCTCTCAGCGAACATTTGATCTTTCAGCGGAAAGATCGCTCTCCAAATTCGATATCATATTTCCCGAACGGATCAGCGCCTGTGTCCCCAACGGCAGTCCAGCATGGTCCGCGATTACAGGGCACTTGGCCTTGAACAGAAAAAAAATATTGGCCGGCCCGTCGTTAAGTGTCTCATAGTTGCCTTGCCCCTTGGCAAGGATCAGATCAGCCTCGGCGAATCGCCGTCGAAATTCCTGGTTGCACTCCTCAAGTATCGTCCCCGGCGCATCCGAACCGTTGTCGATGATCTCGACGATTTCGTGGAGTCCCACATCCAGGGCGTCGTCCATGGTCGCGTCGTTGATGACCGGCGCGCCCCGCACGGCTACGGTGACCCGCTCCGGTGAAAGTTGCTCGATCAGCAGCCGGTCAAAGACAATCTCCCCGGCGTTATCGGCCAGGTACAGGATACTTCGGGCTTTGGCGACAGATTGTCGAAATTCATCCATCTCCCCGATGAAAGCCCCCGCCAGCGCCTGGCTAACGGATTGGCGCACATCGGACTCGGTCACGCTGCCGTTTACACCCATGTCGATCACATTCCCTGCAATGGCCAGGCGCACCGCAATGGCCAGCGGGTCCGACGCGGCCTTGATCTCAGCTTTCAGCTCCGGGAGCAGACTCAAGGCCATGCGGTTCTGATGTCCTTTCGCCAGCCGGTAAGGGTCCTCTACGCCGGTAATCTCCCGGAGGTGCCGGTGAATACGTTGACCCATAACGGGAGGCGGATGATCCAAGTCCATTTCACCGGTCCAGCGCAACACATCACGCACAACGCTTTCATGAACGATGCGGTCCGTAGAAACCATCCTAACCGCCTCTAATGCCTGACGAATGAAGCAGGGAATGCAATCGAGAGACGTATTCATGCCTTCGCAGATCCGGTTTCAATCTCGGCGAGGCGCTTCTTGATTAATTCCAGTTCCGACTGCAATGCGTCGGCCTGGCTCTTGAGTGCCTGCTTTTCCATCTCCGCATTGGGTTCCTGGTATGGCATTGGGTATCCATAGGACCCTGCATACCCTCCAAATCGCATCCAGCCCGGACGGCCTGTGGCATAAAACATGTTTCGCCTCCCGCGTCCGCCGTATCCGCTACCCCTTCCAAACCCCATGCCAAAACCCCGTCCTGGGGCAAAATTCGCGTATCCCGGCATCCCAGAACCCGCGCAGTAGCCGGCCGCGCGTCCCGTCATTGGTCCCATTCCCATGGGTCCGGTTCCATCTCCTCCTGGCATCGTCGTGTCCTCCTTTTATGGTTCTATTTAAAATGCATCTGGTTCATCTTCTATTTCCTGGTCATGGTGGCCCCGCACTTTTGGCACTTGCGCTCGACGCAGGGCACGCCGCGTTCGTGTGGTTCTTTATGCCCGCATTGTGGGCATACGCAGTAGCCGGCAGGTCCGGCCGCCACGGAGCCGTCAGATGCTCCCATTCCGCCATGCGCGCCTGCGGTCATAGCGGCTCCCTCCTGATAAATATCGCGCATTCCCCTGAAGCGACGGCGCCCGCGCCCGCAACAGCCCGGCATGGCAAAGGCATTCCAATCGACCCGCCCTGAGAGCCAGGCCCGGACAACATCATGTAAATCGCCAGCTACAAATGAGATAACACGGATTCCGTAAGCTGTGACCAATGCATGCAACGGCCTGGAAATGGCGCCGCAAACCAGCGTCTCGATGTCCAGCTCCGCCAGCCGAAGCGCCTTTTGAACCGGCAGATTGTCCGCCAGCGGCTCCCGGCTTTCGCGAACAATCTGCCCGAACTTGGCCTCGATAACATGAATCTGCCGTGCGGTGTCAAAGACCGGTGCAATTCGCTTGTCCAGAGTTGCGAAAGCTATTTTTGTTCCAGAAAGCGCTTGTCTGGAAGGAGAGGCCTCGGTCCGGCCTCCATTCATCCTACCTTCAAATATTCCGGTTTTGTTCATTCGCAAACGTCTTGACCTACTGTTGTGGTTTTGTATTTTTGCGCTTGCCTGACAAGATAATCGTTAGCCGCCGCCTGGAGAGTCTCGGCGGCCAGAAAGGCGCAATGCTCATGGTCTTTGGGTAGGCCGCCAATGGCTGATAAAATGGCCTCCCCTGATATTTCAAAAAGTCCTTCGGGATCCTTCCCCAAAGACATTTCGGCCGCGAAAGAACCACACACCACGCTGGGACCGCATCCATCTGTTAGAAAAGACGCCCTGGTCACCCGATGCGCATCAACCTTTAGATAAATCTGCATTTGATCTCCGCAAGACCCTCTCAGAGAGGCCTTGCCATCCGCATCGTCCATCGCTCCCAGATAGCTGGGATTTCGCCAGCGCTGGTAGGCCTTCTCACCCCACTCTCTCATGGTTTCCTCAAAAATGCCTGATTGAAGTTGTTGTACAAAGGCATCCAAATCGTCTGTCATCGCCTTGACCTCACCCCATGCTCACTCGAATACTTTCGGCTGATATCCCTCTGGAAGATGGGCCGTACCTTTTACACATGTAATTTCTGCCTCCTGGGAGATACGATTAAGAATCGTATCCACGCTGTCACAAAAGCCGCCGCCCGCCACCCATTTCCCGTTTTCCTGGCGGGCGAAGGTACAGGTACACCAATGAATTACCTCGGCGCCTTTACTCTTCAGGATTTTCGACAGTTCTACAACGCCTTCCCCCGGACACCGGCAGGTGAAAACCCCGACGAGTTCGGCATCCGCATAGCGGGCAAAGGCCTGGGTGGTGTTCTTCATACTTTGAAGACAACCGGTAAGGGGGCATCGCTTTTCGTTTTTTTCACAACGGATCAAACCAATTTTTGCCACTTCGTTCTCCTTTCGATTACAAAGCAATTACCGGTAGTTCTTGAACATGCATAGCGAGCGCATTCCCCGCAGCTTACTGCGGGGAGCTTCAATGTGATTTTATGCCTCACTCAATATATACTTTTTGCCTCGGCCATCAAAATGCATAGACTATGCCAACGCGTAACCCTCGGCTACAGAACTCATATCTTATTGAAATACGATGTTGTTATATGAAGGAAGATAAAATTCGGGGATGGCCAGGTTGCATACAAGCTACCATCATAGCCCGCCAGAGGTGCGCAAACGCTACCGCATGCTCGTGGACCGGCCGGGTTGCCGGGGGAGGGCAATGCCCAGCCTCTTCATTCTGCGAAAGAGCGTGGTCTTGTGAATGCCAAGTTCCCTTGCCGCCGCCAGCCTATTGAAGTTATTGCGTTCAAGAGCGGCGTGAATGGCCTGGGCGTCGAGAATATCGTGGGCGGACCGCAGATCGGAATCCGTACGCCCGGCCTCGCCATGAGCCGTTAACCCCTCGGGCAGGTGTTCGATGCCGATGCGCCCCTCGTTGCAAAGAATGAAAGCGTGCTCGATGGCGTTTTCCAGCTCACGAATGTTTCCCGGCCAATCATGGGACATAAGGAAAGACGTGGCTTCCGATGTGATTCCCTCAACAGTTTTTTTCTGCAACCGGTTGAACCGGGTGATAAACTGATCTACCAAAAGGGGGATGTCCTCTTTTCGCCGGCGCAAAGGAGGCAGTTCGATGCGCACCACGTTCACGCGGTAATAGAGGTCCTCTCGAAAAAGGCCCTGACGTACCAGCTCAGCCAGATCCTTGTTTGTGGCGACGACGACCCGCTCATCGGCGGTCTCCGAGCGGGTTGCCCCTAACGGCTCGTATGTCCGCTCCTGCAGCACACGGAGCAGCCTGACCTGGAGGGCCGGGCTGATCTCGCCGATCTCGTCGAGGAAGATGGTCCCTCCCTTGGCCAACGCGAAACGGCCGGGCTTGTCCTTGTTTGCGCCGGTGAATGCCCCAGCCTTGTAGCCGAACAACTCCGACTCCAGAAGCGTATCGGGCAAGGCTCCGCAGTTGACCGCGATGAACGGCCCCCGGTTACGAGGGCTGAGGGAGTGAACCGTCCGCGCCACCAATTCCTTGCCGGTTCCGGTTTCTCCGAGGATGAGAACCGTACTGGGACTGGCGGCAATGGCGGGCAAAACCTCGAACAATCGCTGCATCAAAGGACTTCGGCTGGCAAGATCGCCGATCCGGAACTTTCCCTTCAACTCCCGGCGCAGCGCCTCAATTTCGGAGAGGTCGCGAAAGGTCTCCGCGCCGCCGATCACGCGGCCGGAGGCGTCCCGTAGCACGGCGGTGGAGATGCTGATGGGGATGTGGTTTCCGTTTGAGTCGATGATATATCCGGATTTCCCGACGATGGGTTTGCCCGTCTTCAAAGTCTCTTGAAGCGCGCAGGCGGCCCCGCACATGTTGGAGCGGAACACCTCTGAGCATCGCTGGCCGATCGCTTCTTTACGCGATACGCCCGTGATCTCTTCTGCCGCCCGGTTGAACGAAGTGATGCGCCATCCCGAGTCCACCGTGAATACACCGTCCGAGATGCTCTCCAGGATGGCCTCGGTGGGGGTAAGACTCCCGGATTTCATGTTTTTTCTATAGGTCAGACTCATAATGCCTCACACTGCTTCCTTGAGGTTATTTTTCTCCGCGCGGGCTGATGCTACGTCGCGATCGGGATGGTTTTCCTAAAAGCCTACTATACTATATATTACACATGCCTGCAAAAAGCAAAAAAGCCCAGCTATGCAATGCGGACGGGTATATGGCAGCTTTATAAAGGGAAAAGATGGAAGGGCAGTCTCTTAAAACGGCGTTCTTTTATGCTTACTCCGAAAGTCGGCGATAACCCGCTTTATCTCCTCAAAGAATTCTTGCTCAATTGAGCATGTCTCACACTGATATTTATTCGGGCAGGGAGAAAGTGAGAGTTTACCCAGGTTCATACGCCGCAGTTTTGGTGTTTCTTCGTCAGGGACCATCTCAATGCACCCTGTAGGGCATATATACGTGCATGAACCACAGCCGATACAGACATCCGAGGCCACCCTAAAAGGGGTCGCCACTTCGCGTTCCGTACCCCGATTGGCCAGGCCTATGGCCCCGACCCCCACGACTTCTTCACAAAAACGGACGCAGAGTCCGCACAGGATGCACTCTTTCCCCTCTTTTTTTCGGAAACGGTTGAAGTCAATCCCCATCTGCACAGCCATGGTCCGTAGCAACGGCACATCAGGACATCTCGCCAGTAAGAGTTCCACGATTACCCTTCTGATTTTTCTGACCCTGAGTGTATCGGTAAAGACCTCCATCCCCCCTTCTGCCGGAAAGTTGCAGGACGTTACCAACCTGGACTGCCTATTCTGAATAACCTCCACCATACAGAGGCGACACGACCCATACGCCTTGAGGGCCTCGTGGTAACAGAGAGTGGGAATAAAAATACCGGCTTTCCTGGCCGCATCAATAATCGGAGCGCCGCGGTCGATCTGTACCCTTTGGCCGTCAATTATTATGGCTACCTTCACTCTTTTTCTCCTACGGCTATTTGACTCTGATTGCTTCCCGCTTGCATATACTGTAACAGATACCGCACTTAATACACCGCTCACGGTCGATCACATGGGGCTTCTTTTTTTCGCCGGAAATGGCTCCCTGCGGACATCTGAGCTGACAGAGGGTGCAACCGTTACAACGCTCCTCGTCAACAACATATTCAAAGAGGTTTTTGCATACCCCGGCCAGGCACTTTTTATCAAATATATGGGCCTCATATTCATCCCGGAAGTACCGAATAGTGCTGAGCACAGGATTGGAAGCAGTCCCGCCCAAGGCACACAGAGAGGCCGGCGTCATAACACCGGCAAGATCGCTTAATAATTCAATATCACCTCTCTGTCCCCGGCCCTCGCAGATATTTTTCAATATCTCATGCATCTGTTTCAGGCCTTCCCGGCATGGGACACATTTGCCGCACGATTCGAACATCAAGAAGTTTATGAAGTACCTGGCGACATCCACCATGCAGGATGTCTCATCCATCACGATCATGCCGCCTGAACCCATAATGGCCCCAACATCCCTGAGACTGTCATAATCAACAGACATGCCTATCTTACTGATAGGGATACACCCTCCGGACGGCCCTCCGGTCTGAACCGCTTTGAAACGCCTGCCTTTTCTGATCCCGCCTCCAATATCAAAAATAATTTCGCGGAGAGTAGTCCCCATCTCCACTTCGACCAACCCCGTATTCCTGACCTTACCCACCAGCGAGAATATCTTTGTCCCCTTGCTTCCGGCCGTTCCCATATCAGAATACCAGGACGCGCCGTTTAAAATTATCTTGGGGATATTGGCAAAGGTCTCCACGTTATTCAGGACTGTAGGTTTGCCCCATAATCCTTCGATGGCCGGGTAAGGCGGTCTGGGCCGCGGGGCGCCGCTCCTGCCCTCGATGGAAATCATGAGGGCGGTTTCTTCTCCGCATACAAACGCCCCGGCACCCCTGCTTATCTTAAGCGTGAAATCAAAATCACTGCCCAGAATATCCCGGCCCAGAAGGCCATATTCTTCCGCCTGTTTTATAGCACGGGACAAGTGCATAATAGCTATCGGATATTCACCCCGCACATATATAATGCCTTCACGCGCCCCGATGGCAAAACCGCCGATGATCATCCCCTCGATAATACTATGCGGGTCGCCCTCCATAAGACTTCGATCCATGTACGCGCCGGGATCACCCTCGTCACCATTGGCTATAATATACTTCGTGTCACCGGGCGCAGAACTGCAAATTCTCCATTTTATACCGGTTGGGAAACCGCCTCCGCCCCTTCCCCGGATACCGGAAGCGACAACGGTTTCCACTATCTCTGCCGGAGTCATAGCGGTCAGGCTTTTTGCCAGAGCGTCATATCCCCCAACCGCTATATAGTCTTCTATATTCGTCGGATCGATCCGGCCGCTGTTATGAGAAACGACCTTCTTCTGTTTTTTATAAAAAGGGATGTCTTTTTGAGACACAACCACTTCTTTAGTCTCCGGGTGCCTCCATAATAATCGATCTATGACCTTATCCTTTAAGGCGGTTTCGGAAACAATATCCGTAACATCTTTAGCGCTCACCCGGCAGTAGAAGCTATTAGCCGGCTCAACGACCACAATAGGACCCATTTCACAAAAGCCATGACATCCGGTCTTTTTGATTTCTACCTTGTCTTGAAGTCCTTTTTCTTTTATTTCGTTTTTAAAGGCGTCAATAACCTCCCCGGACCGTCTGGCCTGACAGCCGGTGGTGCAGCAAACCCCAATTACAACCCTGTTTGGATCTTTCTTTGCAAGAATCGATCGGCGCAATTCTTCCAGGTCTGATATAGCTCTAATCCTGTTCATGGGGTAACCTTTTTGACTCCGGATAATATTTCGAAAGAATTTTCTCGATTTTGCCGGGATGCACGCCGTCGTAATAATCCTTGTCTACCACAGTAACCGGCGCCAGGGCACAGGCGCCAAGACAGTTAACCGTCTCCAACGAGAAATTACGGTCATCTGTCGTTTCCCCTGCTTCCACATTGAGTAGCCTCTTTACTTGTTCCAAATTCCGCGCCGCGCCGCCAAGATGACAGGCGGTGCCGCAACATACTCTGATAATGTGACGTCCTCTCGGCACCAGACTGAAACACTTGTAGAAAGTGGCAATGTCGAAAATCCTTGTCAGCTTGAGTTCCAGCTTCCCGGATATGTAGCGAAGCATTTCCTGCGGCAGGTAATTCTCGATCTCCTGTAAATCCTGCATGATGCCGATTATTTCCGAGTGACGGTAGCCGTGCTTTTCCAATATAGAGTCAACTTTTTTGAGGTCCATTGTTTAACCTGCTTTCGCCGTATACTTTCGCCAGCAGGGCATGATATGCGTCCCCCGCATGCCTTCTTTCACCTTCATAAACATGGTACGACGGCATAGATCCTGTAAACAGGCCTTAACCGGCTCCAACCGTTTCAGGAAGTCATCGTCAACGCGCCCCTCGGCCAGCGCCATTTTTTGCAGCTCGGTGGCTATACGTGCGAACTTTATCCCTTGCGGACAAACGAAATAGCAGGAGTTGCACAGGCAGCAAAACCAGATAAGGTCAGATGAAAGAACCTCATCTCTCATACCCAGAACGATCATGTGTATGATGCGCCGTGGGTCGAAATCCTCTATGACCTCCCGAACCGGGCATACCCCCGTACATGACCCGCAGGAATAGCAGGGCTTTATCTCCTCCAGGCCTATCTTCCCGGCGATTTCGTATTTGAACTTAGGATCCGCTTGAGTTAACAGAACTGTTTCCATACGGTACTCCGCTCCAGATATTCCTCCTGCCCAGCGTGTCGATACAGTACTTGACCCGTTCCGGCGAAAGATTCAGCAATTCCGCCAGCTCTGCGATGTCGTTCTTGTCTTTCTGAAGGAACAGGAGAGTCTCAAAAATGTCCATTTCATCAACGAGCGTTGCTCTCAGTTTATCTTCAGAGGGAAAATCGGCGTTGCTTTCCTTCATCTCTTTGGCCTGTTTCGCAAAAGCCGCCCGCAGCTTCATGCCCTCCGCAGCCAGCCTGGCAGCCTCCAGCTTACGGAGCAGAAGCCGGCGATCAACGCCCTCACTTTGCCCTACCGGGCCAAGGGCTCGGATTCGATGGGAGAAGTCGGTTACCACCTGGACAAAACGCGGGCCTTCGGCAGCAGAGACCCATTCCAGACTCACCCTTCCCTTGTCCACTCCAACCTGATCCAGGATGGTGTGGATTAATTTGATCTTTTTTATGGCTTCGAAATTACCGGACCGGTAATGACATTCACCAAGGTGTCACCCGCCCATGAAAATCCCGTCCGCCCCTTTGACAAAACCGTCCAGAATAAAGGCGGGATCTATCCTGCCGGTACACATGACCCGTATAGTCCGAATGTAGGACGGATACTGAAACCGGGCCACACCCGCGGCATCCGCCGCCGCATAGCAACACCAGTGACATAAAAATCCAAGTATTTTAGGTTCATTCACCATACTCTCGTTCCTCAAGTCGAATATCTCACCGCAGAGAAGACTTTTATTGAAAAACTAAAATAACACGTTAGGTGTTTGAAACAGTCCTGCACTCAGAAAAGGCTATTAATCTGGAACTCACGAACCCATGAAAGAACAGAGCAACCATAAGCCGCACTGCTGAAAATCAATTTCTCAATAATACTTTCCTGATCTCCTGAGTTCCTGATTCAAACGTCTTCCTGAATTCTTTGCGTCCTTTGCGCCTTTGCGGTGAATGCCCAATTCATCTCTCAATCCTTATGAACCATCTGCCCCAAAAGCCGCAATCTGAGCGCTGATCTGGTCGTGCGTAAACCGGCCCATGCTGATGGCCCTGGCCGGGCAGTACGAAGCGCAAATTCCGCACCCCTTGCATGCAGCAATGATTGTTTCCGCTTTCTTTACCTTTCCCACTTTCGTCATCCGGATAGCGCCATAAGGGCAGAAATATTCGCACACGCCGCACCCAATGCATTTCTCCTGGTCGCAGGATGACACGATGGGTTCAGCTTTTACGTAGCCCCTGGCCAGCATGATCGCCGCCCGAGACGCCGCCGCTTTGGCCTGAGCCACGGCTTCATCAACCGGTTTGGGAAACTGGGCCATGCCACAGATATAGACTCCGTCTACATAGGAATCGACCGGCCTGAGCTGCACGTGGGACTCCAGGAAAAAACCGTCCGCCGAACGTGGCACGGATATGGCCTTTTCCAGAGTCTTGTCCTCTCGCGGCACGATGGCCGTGCTTAAAACCAGCAAACTGCCTTCAATAACGATTTTCTTTTTGATGAGCGGATCGGTAACGGTGACACGCAACCTCCCATCTACCCCGGCGACCACGGGTTTGTCGTCCTTCTCGTACCGGACAAAGACAACCCCTTGTTCTCTTGCCTGTTTGTAGTAGTCCTCGTGGAATCCGTAGGTCCTCATATCCCGGTACAGGATGTATACGTTCGTTTCCGGACTGATCTCTTTGATCTTGATCGCATTCTTAATGGCCATGCTGCAGCAGATGCTGCTGCAATATGGATGCTTCTCGTCGCGGGAACCCACGCATTGTATCATTACCACTGTGTCTTCTTTAGCCGGGATAAATTGACCGGAGGCCAGCCTTTCTTCCAGTTCATGCTGGAGCACCACCCGTTCAGACCGGCCGTACAGATATTCATCCGGCCTGTAGGCCATGGCGCCGGTAGCCATAATGATGATCCCGTGCCGCAGGTTCTCTTTCTTTTTACCTGAAAATCCCCCTGTATCCCCCTTTTCCAAAGGGGGAGTGAGAGGTTTTCCCTTTTCTAAAGGGGGAATTGATTGGTCCCCGTCTTCTTCCAAGGGGGTGCTTAACATATCCCCCCCTTTAGTAAAGGGGGGTGAGGGGGGATTAGTTTCATTGTCCTTTGTGTCGCCATGCGACATGTGTGTTTCATTGTGGTTTTGCCTTATAGTAAGCACTGTCTCGAAATTCCCCACGAATCCTTTGACAGTCTCGACCTCGGCCTCCAGCAGTACGTGGATAAGCCTGTGGTTTTCTACCTTGCGGATGATCTCTTCAAGATAACGCTGCGGGTCTTCCCCTTCCAGGGTGTAATGGATATTATGGAGATTGCCGCCCAGCCTGGCCGTTTTCTCAACCAGATAACATTCAAAGCCCTGCCCGGCCAATGACAACGCCGCCGTCATACCGGCCAGTCCGCCGCCGATAATCAACCCCTTCGGGATTACGTCTGTAACCGGCTCAGAGAGCGGTTTAATCAGCCTGGCTTTGGCCACAGCCATACGAATCAGGTCTTTGGCCTTTTCTGTGGCCGCCTCCTTTTCGTGCGCATGCACCCAGGAGCACTGATCCCGGATATTGACCATTTCCAAAAGACACCGGTTTAACCCCGCTTCTCTTATGGTCTCTTGAAATAGCGGTTCATGCGTCCGCGGAGTACAAGCGGCAATAACCACCCGGTTGAGCTTTTCCTTATCAATAGTTTCCTTGATCAGGGCCTGTGTATCCTGAGAACATGAATAGAGATTATCCTTGCTGAAAATTACATCGGGAAGGGTAGCCGCATACTTTTTGACCTCCCCTACGTCCACTACGCCGCCGATATTCTTCCCGCAGTGACAAACAAAGACCCCGATCCGTAACCCTTCTTGATCTACCGGGCGTTCCTCGGGAAAGGCCTTCTCCGCTATGCAGGTGCGGCGGACCGCGGTCAGGAGTTCGGCCGCACAGGCAGCCGTACCGCTGGCCTGCATAACGCTATCCGGAAGCGCCATCGGCCCGCGAAATCCACCGGCAACGTATATGCCGTCCCTCTGCGTAACAAGGGGCGAAAACAGACCGGTTTTGCAAAATCCGTATGAATTAAGCCCGATACCCGTGGCCTTGGCCAGAGAGAAATTCCCATCGGGCGCTTCCAGACCCATTGGTAATACAACCAGATTGAACGTATCCTGCCGTAACGTGCCGTCTTCTATAACATATTTTATGGCGAGGTCTTCTGTTTCGGGATCACGTTTGATCCCGGAGACCCTGGAGCGGACAAATTTTATCCCGCATTCCTTCGCCCGTTCATAAAAGGCCTCCAGCCCCTTGCCGTACATCCGCATATCCATAAAGAATATCGTAATATCCAGATCCGGCTCATGCTCTAAGGCCACTATGGCATCTTTAACCGCATATTTGCAGCACACTGACGAACAATAGCTTTTACCGGAGGCATTATCCCGGGAACCGGCACATTGTATGAAAGCGATCTTTCGGGGCTTTTGTAAATCAGAAGGCCGGAGAATCCTGCCTACGTAAGGGCCGGAAGCGCTGGATATCCTTTCAAATTCCAGACCGGTAACAACATTAGGGGAGTCCTGGTAATGATACGTCTTTAATTTTGCCGGGTTGACCTGCTTAAAGCCGGTAGCTAAGATAACAGAGCCAACCTGATAGGTAGAGACCTCTGACCTCTGATTAAAATCGATTGCCCCGGCCTGACAGGCCCGGGTGCACTGTTTACACTCCCGTCTGTTCAAAAACAGGCAATAATCAGGATTAACCGCATAGGCGGAAGGCACGGCCTGCGTATAAAGAATATCAATGGCTTTTTTCTGGGATAGATTCTGGTTATGAGGATCCGGGATGGTAACCGGGCAGTACTGCGCACAGACCCCACAAGCCGTACACTTGGTTTCATCCACATAACGTGGCTGTCGCCGTACCTTGACCCGAAAGTTTCCGGCAGTACCCGATACTTCCTGGACCTCGGCGTTGGTAATGATTTTTATATTTGGAGACCGACCGGCCTCCACGAGCTTGGGCGCCAGTATTCAGAGGGCGCAGTCATTGGTCGGAAAGGTCTTATCCAGACCGGCCATGATACCACCTATGGCCGATGACCTTTCGATCAGATAGACATAAAAACCGCCATCCGCCAGATCCATAGCCGCCTGGATCCCGGCAATTCCACCTCCGACTACCATTACCGATCCGATGAGTCGATTATCGTTAATTTGAATCTCCATGGGGACCATCTTTTTTATATTTGCGTCTAGTCCTCTACCAGTTCCAGGGCACCGGTGTTGCACCAGCGCACACAGGAAGGACTGGGCGGTATGCCACAAAAATCACATTTCAAAGGGATACCGGTCTCAGCCTCCACGAAATACGGTTTTTCCGGACAGGAGGCCCGGCAGAAGGCGCACATGTCATAAGTCTGCTCACCAATGACGATGTAGTGTTTTGAAGTGCAGGCCGCATCCACAAACGGCCCGGCGATCACCGGGTAGTAGCGATTGCCGTCCCTCATCACCCTTATACGGGCCCGTCTAGGATTTACCGTATTTGCCACATGGTTGAGTGAGCAGGCCGTCTCACAATGCCTGCACCCGGTGCATTTGGTATGATCGATCTTTATTCTTGGCACTCTCACACCTCCAAGTTCAATGCCTGTAACGTCTCAGGCCGTGGCTCACCCTGTTCATTCCAGCCCCTGAGATGATAATATTCAGGGATCATCTCCTCTATCCTGCTGACTTGCCCCTCGGCCGGCCCATCAGGAACCGGTTCCTTGATAAACCGCTCCGGAAGTGTATCATGCGTCCGGTCAAATCCCGCTTTCAGGTTAAACATCCTCTCCAGGTTCCAGATCCTTTCACCGATAAACAAAAGGTCATCTGCCTTATAATTCGTTCCCAGGCAACTGTTCACCATGGGTACGTAGTTATTGAATTTGAGTCCCATCAGAGGCCAATTGCACAGCCCCAGAGAGTCCATGACAGCGGTGGTATTCTGATACTCCTTCACAAGCAAAGGCTTTCCGCCAATTTCCCATGGATCAAGAATTTGATGTACATTAAGGAGTTCGTCAATGAACGTGTAGGCGAACAGATGATGCGGCCCATAGTTACATGTCGCAAAATGAAGTCCCATGCCCTGAATGGCGCGCGGGTCAAAAGGAGACAGAGAATGACCCTTTACGCCCATAAAGACCTCCGGCCTTCCGAACTCTTTGGCCAGGGCCCGCCCGCCCTGACCCAGACGTCTGGCATATCCTTTTTTAGTGGCCATCAGGTGTAGCGCCTCCACCATGGCCTCCCCGTTGCCGAACCGAAGGTCAATTTTTAGCTCCTCAGGGGTGACCACTTTTTTCTCCACTAATTCCATGATAGTGGCGAGAGTCCCTCCGGCAGCTACGGGGTCCAATCCCATTTCCCCGCACATCATACTCGCCATACCGATCGTAGTCAGGTCGGTAATCCCGCAATTCACCCCCAGAGAACCGATGGCCAGATAGGTCGGGGCCATCCCCTTCCCTTCGTAGGCAGAGTATTTAACATCCGCCTTTTTGATGCAGGCGATAGGGCACGCAAAGCAGCCGCGACTCCTCAAGGCAAAGGCGCTGTTCAGGGCATCAGTAGCGATATTTCTTAACGGAAGCGGGGCACGGCGAAAATTATTCTGTGGCAGGATTCCTTTCTGATAACATAACCCCACCAGAAAAGCAGTTCCCGTTTGCGACATGGACTGGGTAAGAGGGGCGCTGTTGAGCTTATTAATCAGGGTGGTGACCACCTGCATGAATCGATTCCCATCCGCCACCTGGAGGGAGTGCCGACCTCTGACGGCAATGGCCTTAAGGTTCTTTGAACCCATAACCGCGCCGATGCCCGCGCCCCCTACCGGGAGGAACCGGTCATTAATCAGGTTGGCCAGGGGCAAAAGTTTCTCGCCTGCCGGACCAATGGAAACCAGATAGGTTTCCCGTGCGCTCCACGGATCACCCAGGTTATTCTTAAACAGTTCCTCGGTTTCCACCGTGGTACGGCCCCAGTATTCCAGGGCCGGGATAAGCCTCACCTTGTCATCCATAATCGAGATAATAACCGGCATCTCGGCCTTGCCTTCTACGATTAGCAGGTCAAAGCCGGCAAATTTCAGCTCGGCGCCAAAATGTCCGCGCATCTTTGCACAGGCCAGTCCGCCGGTTAATGCGGACTTGGTTATTACATTGCACGAGGCCCCGGTTATAGCCCCTGTGCCCACCAGGGGACCCGAAGAAAAGACGAGTTTGTTTTCAGGGGAAAGCGGATCTACCTGAGGGGAAACTTCGTCTGTAAAAATCCTGGCGCCCAGGCCCCGCCCCCCTATAAACCTTTCGAGCAGCCCGGGATCGATCTCCTCAATATTATGTCTTCCTTCGGTCAGGTTTATCCTCAGACAACGCCCGATCCATCCGTTCATTTCTCGTTCTCCCTGTTTCCTACAGCTAAATCAATTAGGACGTCCGCCTGAGGCGGACGTTCCTCTGCGTCCGAGATGGAAATCCCTATGCGGCTCCTTTAAGCCACTCTACGGTCTTGTCTTTCAGGGCCTTGTCGTATCCGAAGGTGACACATACGGTGCGGCAACAGCCGCAGCCGATGCATTTGTCGGTATCCACATAGATGGAACCCTGCTGGTCTATTATGGCCCCCACTGCGCATACCGGCAGTGCAAAACAGGACTTGCAGTTGTGTTTGCATATCACATTTAACATAGCTTGCTTCCTCCCTTACTAATGTTTAAGATTAACGGCTTCTTAAAAAGTCCATTTGCTGCGTTGTCCGCCTCCGGCGGATCACTGCGGCGTAGCTATGGAAATAGTTCACCGTTCACTGTTTACCGTTCACCGTAAGTGCATGGTTTGTTGACGGACAACGGATAATAGGATTTGCGCGCCTTGCAACTGAAACTTTTTACTGTGCCGTCCAAACTTTTACTTTCTACGAGTTCATCAAGATTAGCCTAATATCTTATCTATTTCTGCTGCATCGGACTCCATAACATAGGAAATTCCGGAGACTTCCGCCGCATCCCTGGTCAAGGCCACCAGATCATTACGATCAATGTATTTGAGGGCAAATTTTCTGGACCCGGCCATAAGTTGCTGGAGGCCCTGTTTCAGCCGGTCAATATAAGAATACATACCTATGGCCCCGCCCGGAAGTTTGGTAAAGTCTTTGCCAAAGCGTTCTTTAAGTTGCGCCCCTACGCCAAAGAGGCGCAGGTATCCTTGCTCTACATCTTCACCTTCCAACTCCATTTTTTGCGCCATTAACTTTCCATGGGTCTTGCCCACCATGGCCGCGGTGAGAATGGCCCGTCCCAGGCAAATGGCCTTGACATAGGGAGCGCCCAGCGCCAGGGCCTTAAAGATATGGTCTTCCAGAGAGAGACCGCCCGCTATGGCAATGGGCGGGATATAGGCTCCCCTGGCCGCCAGCCGCTGACACATCTGATAGGTCAGGCATTCTAACTGCACGGTGGGTATGCCCCACTCATTCATCATACGCCAGGGACTCATGCCGGTTCCGCCGCCGGCTCCGTCTATGGTAAGGAGATCAATCTTGGCATTTGAAGAGAACTTAATGGCCCGCGCCAGATCTGCCGGGCGATAGGCCCCGGTCTTAAGAGTCACATGCTTTGCGCCGACAGACCGCAGGTGTTCGACCGATTTGTAAAAGGCCTCCTCATCTACCATGCCGAGGCGGGAATGCCGTTCAAATTCTGTTATACCACCGGCCTTAAAGGCGGCCTGGACGGCGGGATTGGTTGGATCCGGGAGCACGATATAACCCCGCTCCTTCAACTGCAAGGCCCTCTCGATCGAATGCAACTTGACTTCGCCGCCGATGTCTTTGGCGCCCTGGCCCCACTTTAATTCAAATATCTCGATGCCTAACTGCCCAATCACATATTCCGGCACACCCAACTTGGTGTCTTCCACATTGGCCTGAATAATAATACCGCCGGTCCCGTCGTACCATTGACGGAAGGCGTTAATGCGACGTTCCATCTCCGGCGACCTGGATATTTTCCCATTCTTGAATTCCGCCTGAGAATCCATGCCACAAATATTTTCACCCGCAACTACCAGCACACCCGAGATGGCTGCACCCACAGCCACATCTTCCCAGTTAATACGGGCGATATCCGTGGACCCAACTGCACCGGTAAACACCGGAAAATTCAGCTTGATGTTGCCGCCCGCACCCACAGCCGTAGTCGTATCCACGGCCGGGAACGTGGCCTTATCGGAATCGGCCTCAATTCCCACGGCGCCCACAGCCGTACCCTGGATATTAAAATGGGAGAAATCTACCGGGTAGTCCTTTTCCGAACCAGAGGTGATGACTCCAAAAGGCGCAGGATATATCACCTCTCTCCCCTTAAGGGCTGACCGGCCGATTTCGCACGGCCCTTCACAGCCGTCCACACAGGTCACGCAAATTCCTGACCCGGGGGCGGGTGTCACCCTGGTTGTAGTCAGGGTAGCGGCGCTTCGATTTGGTTTGCTAAATGACATAATTCTTTTCCCTCCTGCGTAATGTTTTTTCTGATAGTTATACTGAATAAATTAATAGTCAAAACAGTTATACTTAACAATCCGGGCAAAAAAAAACCGCACTACCACTTAGGGTAGGCGGACATCATCGTCATCTGCGACCAGCACGCCGTTGTGTTGGTCACAACCAGATAACTTGCTATTATAAAAGCCGGGTTTTGTCAATAGCTAAGTTATTTGTACTAATTTTCTCTAACGCCTCTGTTGATAGAACATCTTCAGGAGAAATCTTGACTCATAGACAGATCAAGAGTATGAAATTTATTATCTTAACTGAAAGAAGGGGTATTGCCAATGCGCAAAAAGGCGTCTGTTAGTTCTGGAGTAAGTCACTTGGACCGACTGCTCGGCGGTCTCTTCATCGGTGATAACGTGGTCTGGTATGATCATTCCGGCAGCCTGGCATCGGTCTTTTGTCTTAATTTTCTCCAGGCATCACTATCCAATCATAAGCCGGTAATTTATGTCACCTTTGACCGCTCCCCCAGGAACCTCCTTGATAAACTGGGTCCCCTGGCGGACAGCCCGAATCTTACTATCCTTGACGCCTTCACCTGCGGTAAGGGAGCATCCACCTCCGTCTTCATGAAATTCTACGAAGAACCTGATCCTGAACGCCTCTGCCATATCAGGAGGGTGGAAAAGCCGGGAGACATGGACTATGTAATAGAAGCCCTCTATGGGCTCCATGAGGCTTTAAGCGGAGATGTCCGTCTCGTATTTGAAAGTATCACGGGCATGCAAAAACTCTGGGGAGGGGAAGAGGCCGTACAGAAGTTTTATTCTCATTCCTGCCCCCGCCTCTATGAATTGAATACTATAGCCTACTGGATAATGGAAAAATTGGCTCACTCGCCCCAACTCAGGGCCCAGATCAATCAGATTGCCCAGGTGGCCATCGACCTTTCTATAAAAAGAGGCACCACAACCCTGACCATTCTAAAGGCCGAAGGTCGCAGCACAGCGGATATGCATGAACCTTACCGCTACTGGACAAAAGGTCTCGCCATCACATTTGACAGGCAAAAACAAGGGGCCAATGGGATCAACCTGGGCTCTCGCGTCAAAGAACTCCGGATGAAACAGGGCTTATCTCAGGCTGAGCTTGCAAAACTAGTGGGAGTTACTCCCAGCACTATCTCCCAGGTAGAGACCGACATTATTTATCCCTCACTGCCGGCCCTTCTGAAGATGGCCGAGGTCCTTTCAGTTGATGTCGGTTCACTATTACAACCGTCTTCAAAATCAGAAAAACAGATCATCTTTCCGGCTGCTGAGGCTGTAGAAGCAGGGTTTGAGGATATCCCTACCGGATCGATCCAGGGTAAGCTTTTAACACCGCCGGATTTTCAGGGCAACATGGAACCCTATATCATTGAAATAGAGCCCCACCAAGAGCTGCCTGCCCATTTTTTCCTTCATAAAGGCGAGGAGATAGGCTATGTCCTTTCAGGCAAATTAAAAATGGTTATCAGTAATGCTACTTACACTATCCGCGCCGGAGACGTGATCTATCTGACCGCAGAGATGCCGAGTCAATGGGAAAATCCAGGGCCTAATGTGGCCAGGTTGTTGTGGATTAAAGCAAAATAGGACTGAATATCCAGCTATTGGAATAAGTCGTTCCGGATAGCCTCAAGCAGGTCATTTGCCTTGAGGTCATCGATCTTAAAATACCGTGCCCCCATCTGGGCTGAAAGTTGACAGGCCAGGCCAAATGAGATCATACCGGCCTTCTCCACATCGATTACCACACTCCGGATACGGGAATCATCTCGTATCACATTGGCTATCTCCATAGACTCCATAACTGGTTTTCCTCCATACAGGCCTATATTCGCCTTGCCGTCGGAGATCAAAATAAACATAGGATAGATATTGGGGTCCTTATGGAAATAACTCTCAATGACCTCATATCCCAGGGTTATTCCATGTGACAAAGGGGTCTTCCCGCCGGTCGGCAGCTCTTCCAGGAGCTTATAGGTGAGTTCGATACTGTTGGTTGGGGGCAGGAGCACCTCCGCCCGGTCTCCCCTAAAGGCTACCATAGCCACCCGATCTCTCTTCTGATAGGCATCTATAAGGAGGGAGCGGATGGCCCCTTTGGTTGCGATCATGCGTTTGCCCGCACCCATAGAGCCGCTGGCATCCACCACAAAAACGATAAAATTGCCGATCTTCTTCTCTCTTCTCCTTCCCCTGATGTCACTCTTTTCAATGGCAATGGCTATATCTTCCCTTTTCCTTTCCCTCTGATAAGGGGCGGCCGCCCGGATCGTGGCGTCAAGGGCAAAGTCCGCGTCTCTGTGGCTCAATGTGCTTCTGACATAGCGACCCGCTTTCGTGGATGTCTCGGTCCGGCTCCTACGCCCCGAACCCTTACGTACTACCCGGTCCTTCTCCGCCTGTATAGGCTTGACCCGGAAGGGCGTGCCTGTGGAAAAAACCGTTTCCAAAGAAGAGCGCCCTGCCCCCTGGTCTTCCTGCTCCCCTTCCCCTTGCCCTCTGGATGAACGTCCTTCCTGCTCTTTATCCCCCCGGCCTTCCTTTTGACTTTCTGCCTTGTTGTCCCTTGACTCAGCGCGGGTTTGATCTTTATCTGCGGAAGATTCGTCCGGCTCTTCTCTCTCCTTTTCCTCGTGGCGGGGCTGAGGAGGCATCCTCATCCGATGAAGGAGCACAAATCCTGCCGCTCTTTTGATATCATCTTCAGTAACTTCTTTTCTCCCATCGAAAGCGGCAACGGCTATGGCTGTTTTTCTCATGATGATATCCGCACGTTGCCCGGCCACATAAGCCTCCAGTGCCAGTGTAGAACAGAGACGGAGCATCTCTTCCGGGATACGGACAGAGGGAATAACTTTTCTGGCCCCAATTACCCTTTGCTCCAGCGCATGCTGGGCATTCTGATAGCGCTTAATAAATTCATCCGGGTCTTTTTCAAAATCCTCCCGGCGCTTGATCACTTCTACCCTTTCGCCCGGACTCTCTATACCTTCCACCTGGACACACAACCCAAACCGATCCAGAAGCTGGGGCCGTAGTTCTCCTTCCTCCGGATTCATGGTTCCGATCAGGATAAATTCGGCCGGATGTGTATAAGCGATCCCTTCCCGTTCGACAATATTGATCCCCATAGCCGCAGCATCGAGAATAATATCCACGATATGATCGTGCAGGAGGTTGACCTCGTCAATATAAAGAATACCCCGGTGGGCCCCGGCAAGCAGTCCGGGTTCAAATCGCTTTTTCCCCTCCTTTATCGCATACTCGAGGTCAATCATTCCCACCACCCGGTCCTCTGTGCACCCCAAGGGAAGATCGATCACACTGATCTTTCTGCTGATAACAGGCAGGGTATCTCCTTGCTTTACCCTTGCCTTACAGTCAGCACACAAACCTTGATAGTCATGAGGAGCGCAATTGAAAAGACATCCCGGAACCACCTCGATCTCAGGCAAAAGGGCGGCCAGGGCCCGAACCGCTGTTGACTTGGCGGTTCCCTTCTCTCCCCGAATGAGCGCTCCGCCGATGGAAGGTAAGACGGCATTGAGCAACAACGCCATCTTCAGGTCGTCTTGACCCACAACAGCGGAAAAGGGATAAACGTTTTCTTTAGTCCAATTCATGCATGCGCCTAATATTTCTCATTTGTGGGTGTGCTTATGGCTATGGACATGCGCATGAGCATGTACATTCTCAAAGTCACCACGAATAATTTCTTCTATTTTTCCCGCCTCTACACCGGCCTTTTGAAAGGGTTTTCTCCGCATCCTGTGTTGCAGCGCCATTTCCGCGACCGTTTGGATATCTTCTTTAGAGACCTTTTCCCGTCCATGAAAAGCGGCAAACGTCTTTGCCGCCTTCATTATGGTAATATCTGCCCGGTGCCCATCCACGTGCATTTCAATCGCGACGCGGGCGATCAGATGCAGCATGTCATCGGACACAATTACCCGGTCCAAAAGCTCCTTCGCCCGGACAATGGCCTCCTGGAGTTTATTTTCTTCCTCTTGCCAGGCCTTCCGGAACTGCACGGGGTCTTCTTCATACGCGGCTCTTCTTTTAACAACCTCTACCCTCAGATCCGGATCAATGATCCCCTCCACGTTCACACAGAGTCCGAAACGATCCAGAAGCTGGGGGCGCAGTTCTCCTTCTTCCGGATTCATAGTCCCCACCAGAATAAATTGAGCGGGATGAGAATAGGAAACACCCTCCCTCTCCATGATGTTCACACCCATCGCCGCCGAATCCAGAAGCACATCCACGATATGGTCATCAAGGAGATTGACCTCGTCCACGTAGAGAATACCCCGGTTCGCTTCGGCCAGGATACCGGACTCAAACCTCTTTTCTCCTTTTTTTATCGCCTGTTCTATGTCCAGCGTACCCACCACCCTGTCTTCTGTGGA
Organism: Desulfovibrionales bacterium; assembly: GCA_028715605.1. Taxonomy (NCBI): domain Bacteria; kingdom Pseudomonadati; phylum Thermodesulfobacteriota; class Desulfovibrionia; order Desulfovibrionales; species Desulfovibrionales bacterium. The sequence goes on along the minus strand of JAQURM010000007.1, from coordinate 33,347 downwards.
ACTCACCGGCAGATCAACCACGCGAATCTTTCTCCTCCCAACCGGCAGGCTTTCTCCCTGTTCAAGACGGGCCGCACACTCCTGACACATCTTTTCTTTTACATGCGGCTCACAACCAAATTTACAGTCCGCGACCACCTCTATCTCCGGGAGAAGATTGGCCAGCGCACGAACGGCCGTTGATTTGGCAGTCCCTTTTTCTCCGCGGATGAGCACCCCTCCCAGCCTGGGATTAACAGCATTCAAAATCAAGGCGCTCTTCATCTTCTCCTGGCCTACTATGGCGGTGAAGGGATATGTCACTCTTTTTGTTTTCATCCGATCTTTCTATTCTCCTTTCAATGCTTCATCTCATCTGGGGTTTCCTGGGTTTTAAGCGAACCATTTGTCTCCGAGCGAAACTTGCTGTAGAAGGGGGGAACCCATCGAGGGCGCGCAGGAAGGGGAAAGCCAGCCCTTTAGAGGCCGGAAGGGGCAAGCATTCCCCACCTGCAAGCCCCGAAAGGGTCGCTGCGGAAGCCGTGAAGCGAAGGGACAAAGAAGTTCGCTGAAGAAACGCAAGATTATCAGATTATCCATGAAGTCTCCAAAGAACCTGGACGCACTCATAACTCATTACTTATTCCCTGTCACCGATCTTACTTTGTCCTTAATTCCCTGCATCATCTCCCCCCAATTCTCTACGTCATCAGGGGTCAAGACGTCTATGGAACCGCCCTGGAAATCTCCTTCCACCCCTTCCATTCTTTCTTCTATCCATCCCTCTATGGCCAGGTATGCATCCTTTAATTCATTTAAGACCTCCGGGTCCGCCGCCCATAGACCCCTTTTCTCCGCTTCCAGCAGCCTTCTGGCCATCTCTTCCAGCGCCCAGGGATTGTGCTCCTCAAAGAATTCCCGGTTCTCTTCGTCTAGAATAAAGGTCCTGGCGATGTCATCAAATATCCAGTCATCAACCTCCTGGGTGGTGGCCTCCCAGCCATAGACCCGGCCGACCCGTTTGGATATATCCCCGGCGCCTTTGTACCCGTGGCGCTTCATGCCTTCAATCCACTTCGGGTTGAGCAGTTTGGTCCGCACCACCCTCCTTACCTCGTCTGCCAGGTCCTTCACCTCCACATGTTCCGGCTCCCGGGTATCTCCATAATAGGTCTTTACCTCCTTACCGGAGATGTTCCGCGCCGCAGCCGTTATCCCGCCGTGGTTGCCGAAATAACAACAGCAGCCAAAAAGGTCGTACTCATCCGTTACCACCTTATTAAAGGTGACATCCACCGTCTTCAGGCTATGAATCAACTGTTCATGAGATTCCTGACCATAAATGCCTTTGCCGTAGGCATAGCCGTTCCAGTAAATAAAGACATCGGCCAGGTCTTTCTCTTCCTTCCAGGCCGAGGCATAAACCGCCAGGTTGACCCCGGGCATATAGGTGCCGGGTTTGGAGGCAAACACCCTTAACGTAGCCTTCCGCCAGGCATCCTTATTCGCCGGCGATTCTCCCTGAGAAGCCATCTGTTCCAGGACATGCTTCCTCACGAAATTCATCTCAACCGATTCATCCAATGCAGCCACGGCCTGGACGGCCTCGTCCACGAGTTCAATGCAATTCGGAAAATTATCCCTGGTTATACCGGAGACGCGGATGGTTACATCTATCCTCGGCCTGCCCAGCTCTTCTAGAGGGATAATCTCGAACCCCCTCACCCGGCCATTCGAGAGCCAGCAAGGCTTAACTCCCAACAGGCGCATAATTTGGGCCATCCCTTCTCCATCAGACCACATAATATCAGCACACATCCAGTGTATGGCCACATTTTCCGGGATCCTTCCCTCTTCGCGCCGGTATTTCTCAATGAGAGCATGGGCCAGCCTTTCACCCACCTGACAGGCAGCCTTGGTTGGAATCCGCTGCGGGTCAAGGGAGTAGAAATTTCGGCCGGTCGGGAGTACATCGGCCCGGCCCCTGGTAATCAGACCGGAAGGACCGGCCGGGATATAGCCGGCTTCAAGTCCGTGCAAGAGGGCCTCTATTTCTTTGGAGTCCTCTATCCGGGAATCAAGCTCCAGGATTTGCCTTCTCACTAAATCAAGCCCTTCTAAGTGGCTCTCATCCCTCATCCTCTCACCAAGAATTTCTTCCAGCGCTCTCCCTAATTCTCCACTATTATTATTTAAAACTTTCTTGATAAGTTCCCGGCTCAGGATGTCGATCTCTTCCAAAAGCTCTCCGTGGCTCTTAAGGTAATGGGCGTCTATGGCTCCCTGATCGCTGAGGAGATCCTTTAGATCCAGTCCCATTAATCTACAGATCATCTTGCGAAGCGATACCTCTTCTCCGGCATCGTAACGCAGGACGGAGTTGATAAAGTCAATCCGCTTATCCCCTTCCGGAAGCTCCCCAAAGATATGCATTCCATCCTGAATCTGTGTATTTCTGATCCGGCTTAAGGCGTCATGCGCAGCTTTGGCCGCTGTTTCGAAAGGCAGATCATCGGTAAGTTTAATTTCCTTATCCAGATTGATCTTCTTCATCAGGTCCAAAATCAAATGTTCCAGGACATGGGCCCGTCCCTTATCGGTAATCCGGGCCTGCTCGTATTCTCCCAGATAGCGCCCGAGTTCCTCAAGCTCCTCATAGAGTCCACCCTGGGTCATCACGGTCTGCATATGGTCCACCAAAGTGGCATAACTCCGCCTCTTGGCAATGATCCCTTCAGGTGAATTATCTGCGTTGTAGATATAGAGATGCGGGAGTTCATGAATCGATATATCCGGCAGACAGGCATCAGAAAGCCCCACGCCTTTGCCCGGAAGAAACTCTACATTCCCATGTGTACCTACATGTACAATGACATCCGCACCAAAGACCTGTTCCAGGTAGCGGTACGTGGCCAGATACTGGTGCGGCGGCGGAACGTCCGGGTCATGGAGTATCTTGCATACCCTCCCGTCGCATTTAGACCCGGCACATCCCCTCTTGGGTTGCACGCAGACCACGGCATTCCCATAATCTACGCCGGTTATAACTATCTTATTTTCATATACCATCGCCGCCGGAATCCCGTGCCTCTCCTCCCCCGGAGGCTCTCCCCAGACATCCACTATCCGTTTTTTCGTCCTTTCCGGGAAAGTCACCCACCACTTCAGATATTCATCCAGCGAGACCATAGCCAGGGCTCCGCCCCTTTTTACTATCTCATCTATTGCCGTCCAACGAAACTCTGAGATGGCCTTCCTGTCCATGATGGTCTCGATGAGTTCCTTACCGCTCGTAGGCACATCTAATTGATACCCCTTCTCTTGCATGGCCTTCATGATCCGGGCCACGCTTTCCAGTGTATCCAGATGGGCGCCGCAGCCCACCGTGGCCTCTACTGACGCGCATGGGTTATTATGGAGTATGAAGGCTACCTTTCTCCGGGAGATCGGCTTCTGTCTTAATTCGATCCACTTTTTCACACGTGTAGCCAGGCGGCCGCACCTCTCCCGGATAGCCGCCCGCTGTTCCACAGTCACTCCGGTTTCTTCATCGCCGGATCGCTTCGCCGCCCCAATGATGACAGGCTCTATAACTCCCTCAAACTCCGGTAGCGCCACTGACCAGCTGATATCCGTGCTCAATCCCTGCGCATCTTTTTCCCATTCCTCTATATTCTTGGAATAGGCCGTAATCGGCTGAAACACCGGGACATCCAGCGTCTTGAGCATCTCCACACCAGAAGATGTATCCCCGGCATTGGACAGGTCTTCTCCCCGGACCTTATCCAGCAAGAAAGGCTGTAGCTTGACTAGGGCCTGCACCCTTAAGGTCCCCCCTCCGGTCAGGAAAACCTCCCTGACCACCTCTCCGCTTCCCTTAGCGCCCAGGTTCTCATCCTTAACACTGTACGAAAACGCGGGGATCACATTTAAATCCTGTTTTTCCAACGCCTCGATCAAGGCGTTCTCGACTTCCAGATTGTCATTTACCCAGTAAAAACGGGAAAACAGTATGCCTACGCCCGGTTTATCCTTTGGTTTGTACCAGGCGAGATAATCCTCAACGGTCCTGAAATATCTTCCGGCTCGAGGGTGATAAAGCCCTTCCCAGGGGACCTCCTGAGGTGGTTCATACCGTATGTCCATTCCTCCCGCTTCTTTGGCGAGATAACAGAGCATATTTACAAAATTCTCTTCCCCTCCGATGGTGACGTAACTGTAGCAGGTGCTCACCACCTCGGGTCTGACCGTAGAGAGGTACCAGAATGACGGATCATAGCTGATGCAGACAATGGGGACTTTTTGACCTATCTCTTTTAATTGCTCTTCGACAGTATCCCAGAAGCCTTCCGAAGATCGATAGAGCAAGATGACATCGGCGTCCCGAAGCCCTCTCAGGGTCTCTTCTAATTTGGAAGGGTCGTTTTCCAGGGCCTTGGAGGAAAATGCCTTGAGGTCCAGAAAATCTAATTTCCTGGCCGAACGCACCAGCATCGGGATATGGCTGTTCCACATTATGGCTCGAATTTTCATAACATGCCTCGAGGGAAATTAGTAACACAAAAATTAATATGGTGTTACTTAACAAGTCGGTGGGTAATTGTCAATGACCATCCATGCTAATACTTGGAGAAAGATTTGACGCAATGGCGTCTTGACAAATTGTATATTTCTGAGATATACAAAATATATGAGTATAATAGATCAACCGGTCAAATGTGTCGGATTTGAATGGGACCGGGACAACCTCCTGAAGAACTGGGAAAAACACGGTGTGTCGGCTGTAGAATGTGAGCAGATTTTTTTCAATCGGCCTTTGATTACGGCCCAGGATGAAAAACATTCGAAAGGAGAAAACCGATTTTACGCCTTGGGGCATACGGACGCCCAAAGGTATTTATTTGTAGTTTTTACGATCAGGAGCAATCGTATTCGGGTCATCTCGGCCAGGGATATGAATAAGAAAGAGAGGAGGGAGTACGAATCATTATGAAAAAGAAAATTCCGAAATTTGCATCGGAAGATGAAGAGCGTAAATTTTGGGCCACTGCGGATTCAACTGAATACATCGATTGGAAAAAGGCCGAAAGGGCAGTTTTACCCAATCTCAAACCTTCACTCAAAACAATCTCGCTGCGTCTCCCGGAATTCATGATAGAAGAACTTAAACTTTTGGCAAACAAACGTGACATTCCTTATCAATCCTTGCTTAAAATGTTTTTAAGCGAACGTATAGAGCAAGAATTGAAATCGGAAACATGACGGAACAGACTGAAAAGAAGTAGAGATTGCAAGATGTACAGCTTTAAAGAAATTGCTGCCACAGGTCGCCCCGTGGCGCAGGGCGATACATAAAACGCCGCGCATTTTCTGCACGAACGTGCGCATCTATCTCACTGGATAATAAGCGATGTTTTTCAACGATGTCCCGGCCTCCTACGGCCAGTAAGTATTATATACTGTACCAACCTCAATCTATCAAATACATATTAAGTGTGCCGTCTTCATGTTTTTCTTCATAAAACGAACCCAAACACCCCCTCTCGTATTGGAGGGTCTCCTTGCTGATATTCGCTAGTAATCTACCGGATTGATCGTATATGCGACAATACAATAGCAAATCCCCATTCTTGAATATCTCAGCTTTCAGCAAAAGCTCATTCGAATCATGTACATATAGTTCTGAATAAAGCTTTTTCTCGATAGGCATTAGTATCCCTCTTTCGTTCTCATGAAAGTATGATACGGTAATCCTACAGCCTAGCACCTTAACTTCGAACTTATCAGGATTAACTTCTACTGCACGGTGGCCTTCTCGATTATATAAACTAGCAGAAACTATAAAATACTTATTATTATAATTCTGGACCTCCAGCAAGTTTTTGTCGTTATTCGTAATTATAAGGTGATGGCTGAGTTCTGTTCCAATGATTATTGATGCCTTCTTATGATTTGGGCTTCTTACGGACAAACTTTTCGATCTGTCTTTTTTCCAATATTCTTCAATAAAACTAACGCATTCCTCTGGATAGAATATATTGATATTAAATCTCTGTTTCAAGATGTCTCTTTTGTCATGAAAATGCCGATCATACGTTAAAAAAAATCTCTATCATTCATATAATGAGTATTTAAGTGAGCTGCGTCCCTTATTTTTCTTTCATCTATATTTTTGTTTTCAGAGCCAAGCTTGCCAAATAATATAGATGAAATCTCCTCACGAATTGACGGACGAACAAACAATCCACCGAGATGCTTTGTATATTTAGAATGGCCTACCAAATTTACTCCGTAATCCTCCTTGAATTCCTTTGATTTTGCCAGAAAAACAGCTTGCCTTTTGATATTTGTAATTTTCTGAAATTCAATTTCCATTGTATCGGTTTTTACCAAATGAATAAGCCCTAAATTATTCCAATATTCAAGGGTGTTCATAGCCTCAATTCGCTGTTTAGTGTTTATCAAATTGGTATCAAATGAAATTAGGAATATTCTCATTTTTCAGATACCTAAACAACTACAAATTGAAAGGGACGAATCCGAGGGGATACGTGAACTTTCGTTGTTTCTCACCATGCTTTTTGTTTATCCCCTCACAATAACATTGTTGAAAAATGACACCTACTACCACGATACTTTTTAACGCCCTTTCGATATATAAAGAATAAATCACGTTCCGCAGCAACCAAAACACTGGTGTCGAGTATTACGCCCATGGTTTTTCCGTTGGCATTGCAGGCTGGCTTTTTAGTATTTCCTCAAGATCTGCTTCAAATGACTTTGCTTCTTCGCCGAGGAGAGGTAGGGCTTCCAGGAGTTCTGGAAGTTCACCTAAAGTCCGTTCAACTTTGAACTCCCCAACGGGACCAACAGCCGCTATTGGTTTTCCACCCTTTAGTATTGTATAATGGCTGCCTCTGTATCTAATGTTGTTTAATAAGTCGGAAAACTTACGTACCGCCTCGGTTGCTGTTATCTTTTTCCCCATCGCCATATCCTTTAGTAAAATAAGATTATATTTTACATAGTTAACTCATATAATCAACTTGTTAAAACTGTGCCTATCGTCACAAAGGCACAAAGCGCCTCAAATTGTTCTCTATGATAGCGCACTGCTTAGAGAATACACGCAATCTTAGGGAAAAATTTGGGAACCTTTCTCTTGTATTCCAGATATTCATCGCCGAAGCGCCTCTGTAATTCTTTTTCTTCAAACGGGATGATGATCACGTGAACCGTAAAGAAATCCAGGACGGCTATCAAACCCACGATCAAGATGCCTGTAATCAGGAAGGCCCCGAGGAAAATCATGCTGTGCGTCAGATACGTAGGATGCCGCACTACGGCGAAGGGCCCCTTTTTCACCAGGTGCATCTTCACCTTGTCTGAAAACTCCGGGATGCCAACGAGTCCGAACCTCAGGTATATGCCGGTCAGGATATGGAGGGCCAGTCCGGAGATAAAGAAGGCCCAGCCCGGATAAGTCAGGAACGCCGGAGGCGTAATTTGGTAAAAAAGGAGGCGTTCCTTTATGGAATAAAGGCTGTAGGCCAGGGGCAGCCAGAAGATGATCGGAAAGACGAGAGTCGCCATGCCCAGCCTTTTGAAAAGACCGGTCATGAGGTGGACCGGAATCCAGAAGAGCGGAATCACCGGCCAAAATATGATAACCGATAAGGCTATAAGGTTTTTCAAATCCATAAATCATTATACCAATTTTTCACAAAAAATCTTTGCCTACCGATACTATTACAACGGCATTTAAATACATAACCTTGCCAAATCCCCCCTCACCCCCCCTTTTCTAAAGGGGGGGTGAGGGGGGATTCAGGCTCTTTAATTGCCGGAGTAATAATCAAAACAGAGATGAAAATGAAACTGCCAGATAGTCATATAAGCGCTGTCCTCGTTATTATCATAATTTTGCTGGGTCATGCAGGCCCGGTAGCGGGCACCACTTACAAATACGTCGATGAAAATGGCGTTATCTGTTTCACGGATAACCCCGCCACTATTCCCAAGGCATTGCAGGACAGGGTAGAGACAAAAGATTTTTCTGCTCCCAAGCCAGACAACGCATCAAGAAGGAGCCAACCCAATGACCCTATCGTATTTACTCCCCCATCTTCCTCCCGGAGTAAGGACTTAATTCATTACCGATACGATGACCGGTTGGACCTGACTGCCAACCTCCTCGGCTACGATATGGAGGTCTATCCTCAATTGTTCGGAGAGAAAATCGACAAGGCTCAAATAATCAGCCGGCTGGAGGCCATCGCCCGTGATATCAGAAAGGATATGAAGAAATGGAGCAGAAACGACGCCAAGACACTGATCGGCTGCATGCTGGACAGAATAACGTATTCAGGTTTTAGTTACCAGAGTGGAAAGCTCGAAGAAAAGATAGTATCTCTTCCATATATACTGGAGAATAAAAGGACAAACTGTTTTGGCTTCAGCCTCCTCTGCCTCGCCCTGGGAGAGCGATTAGGGCTGCCGCTTTACGCGGTCGGCATCCCCTGTCCTAACGTCGGCGAGTTCCACATGTTCGTCCGCTACGACGATGGCCGGGAATGTTTTAACTTGGAGGCTACCAATAGATGGCGGGGCCTGAGATATGGAGATAGCAAGTACGTGCAGAAGTGGGGAGCATGGAAAAGTCCCTATTTCTTTAGAAATCTAAGCAAGCAGGAACTAGTCGGTGACTATCTGTACTACCTCTATTATCTCTCTGAACATCATAAAAGGTGGGAGCTGGCCGATGAATGCGCCCAAAAGGGCCGGGAGCTGGCGCCGGAATCCTGGTGGACCAATTACATGATGGCCCGCGCCGCTCTCCGTCAGGGAAATACCCGGCAGGCTAAAAGGTGCGCGCAGAAGATGCTCGAAGTCGGGTACATGGCGCCTCCGGAATTGCTAGAGCAGCTTGATATCGAGTATCCAAATAACCGCTGGGTTAAATAACCTCATTTGTAACACTTTGGGTTTTTTAAAGGTATGCCTAAGCAAGGCGTTATAAGGGCCAAAATCCCCCTCAATCCCCCTTTTCCAAAGGGGGAAGTGTTTTCTCCTCCCTTTGAAAAAGGGAGGTTGGGAGGGATTTAAGAATACTCTTTCAAACAGCTAAACTGATAAACTCATTTAATCAAACGCCGATGCATTCTGGAGATAGATAAAGGGGAAAAAGGACAAAAGGTGAGAAGCTATCCGAAGTCCCTTGGGTTAAACTCGAATCTTGTGAAATATATTAGGATATGTTATTAGACAATGGCTCGCATCCGGCGGGTGAGCCATTGGAATTGATGCCCCGGACATTTGGATAGCAAAGCGAGGAAAAAACGTGAAGATCAGCCGCGAGGATGTCCAGCATGTGGCCAAGCTGGCCAGGCTTTCTTTTTCCAATGAAGATCTCGAGCTATTTACAAATCAACTGAACCAGATATTGACTTACATGGATAAGTTAAACGAACTGGACACGGCAGATGTCGAGCCCACACACCACGCCCTGGCCATCACCAATGCCTTCCGGGAAGACGCGATCCGGCCGTCTGTTCCTAACGAAAAAAGTCTGGCCAACGCCCCGGCAAAGGCAGACGGATCATTCACTGTGCCCCGTGTCATCTGAGGTCCTGCCATGCAACTCTATGCCCTGACCATCCACGCCCTAAGCGAATTATTACTCAAAAAGGAAGTTACCTCGGTTGAGATAACCGAGTCTGTACTGGCACGCATAAAAGAGGTTGAACCTAAGGTTCACGCCTATATCACACTTACACCGGAAGCGGCTATGGAACAGGCCAGAGAAGCCGACCGCATCCTGCAAAATGGCAAGGGCGGCCCGCTGACCGGCATCCCCATCTCTATAAAGGATGTTATCTGTACGGAAGGCGTACGCACCACCTGTGGTTCATATATCTTGAAGGATTTTATCCCCATCTATGACGCTACGGTAATCAGAAGACTAAAGGAGGCCGGGGCCGTACTGCTCGGCAAGGTAAATATGGATGAGTTTGCCATGGGTTCGTCCACAGAAAACTCGGCCTTCCACATAACCGGAAACCCCTGGCGACTTGACTACATACCGGGCGGGTCAAGCGGAGGCTCGGCAGCCGCCGTGGCGGCAGACGAGTGCATCGCCTCCCTTGGGTCCGACACCGGCGGCTCCATCCGGCAGCCGGCGGCGCATTGTGGTGTGGTGGGATTAAAGCCCACCTACGGTACGGTATCGCGTTACGGGCTGGTCGCCTTTGCCTCGTCGTTAGACCAGATAGGGCCGCTCACCAAGGATGTCACTGACTGCGCCCTGCTTCTAAATGCCGTACATGGTCATGACCCCCTGGATTCAACCTCGGCCCCCCGGCCGCAAGTGGACTATACAAAGGCGCTGGTTAAAGGAGTCAAAGGGATTAAGATCGGCATCCCCAAAGAATACTTCGGCCCCGGCTTATCCCCTGATGTTGAAAAATCTGTGCGCACTGCTATAGAGGCACTTTCCGGCCTGGGTGCAGAGATCGTAGAGATATCTCTTCCCCACACCGAATACGCAGTGGCTATCTACTATATAATTGCCCCGGCTGAGGCCAGCTCCAACCTGGCCCGCTACGATGGTGTAAAATACGGCTTTCGCGACGCTGAGGCCAAAGAACTTCTGGAGATGTATGAGAAGACCCGGTCAGGAGGTTTTGGAGCCGAGGTAAAACGTCGCATCATGCTCGGCACCTATGCCCTCTCCTCCGGTTACTACGATGCCTATTATAAGAAGGCCTCCCAGGTGCGCACCCTGATCGCGGAAGACTTCAAAAAGGGCTTTGACCGGTGCGACGTCATATTAACGCCGGTTGCGCCTACGCCACCCTTTAAAATCGGAGAAAAGGTAAACGATCCCTTCCAGATGTATCTATCTGATATTTTCACTGTACCGGCCAACCTGGCCGGGTTGCCCGCCATCTCTGTGCCGTGCGGATTCAGTGCGGAAGGACTGCCGGTTGGGATCCAATTGCTTGGTAATCACTTTGCGGAGGAAAAGATATTGCAGGTGGCCTACAATTTTGAATCAGAGACAGACTTCCATACAAAAAAGCCGACTCTTTTATCTTGAGATATCGATCCTGTCATTCCTATATCTTGATGAACTCGTAAAAAGTCAGTGGACGGCACAGTAAAAAGCTAAAGAGTAGCTGAAGGCTAAAAGCTTAAAGGAGTAGGCATTGCAATTCTCCCCTTCACCTTTGAGCTTACATAGATGCAGCAAATGGACTTTTTACGAGACCGTCATATCTTCTTATTATTTATTCTCTGCCGGAGGATGCTGGAAGGCTTAAATGTGACTACCCGCCGGGGGGATAGCATTAATTCCGCACCGGTCTGAGGGTTTCTGCCCCGTCTTTCCTTTTTATTCTTGACGTTAAATTTACCAAAACCGCTGATGAGCACGCTCTCATTATCAGCCAGGGAGGTCTTAATTATTTCTAATAAGGCTTCCATGGCCAGTACGGCTTCAGCCTTGCGAAGCTTGTTTTTTTCATAAATATGATTGACAAGATCAGCCTTAGTCAGGGTCATAGAACTAACCTCCGGGGGTAAATCTATTACTTTGTCAAAAATCAGACATGACGGCCATCCTTGTAACCTTTACCGGGCAAAGCTTCCCCGGCCCATAAACAGCGCCGCAGGGCCCAGTTCCTCTTCGATGCGTAAGAGCTGGTTATATTTAGCCACACGTTCCGAACGCGAAGGGGCGCCGGTCTTGATCTGTCCCGTATTTAAAGCCACGGACAGATCGGCAATAACCGCATCTTCGGTCTCACCTGAACGGTGAGAAATAACGGAACGATACCCGGCCCGATCTGCCATTTGAATGGCTTCTATAGTCTCGGTCAGGGTGCCGATCTGATTCAGTTTAATCAATATGGCGTTTGCCACGCCCTCCTGTATCCCCTTAGACAGGATGCCGGTGTTGGTGACGAATATATCATCACCTACCAGTTGTATCTTGCCGCCTAACTGGCCGGTAAGTTTCTTCCATCCCTTCCAGTCATCTTCAGACAAACCGTCCTCTATGGAAATAATCGGGTATTTTTTCAGCCAGTCTGCATAAAAACCGACCATCTCGTCTGTATTTTTATTCGGCTTTTTCTCAGCGAGCAGCGTATATGTGCCCTTATCGTAAAACTCACTGGCAGCGGGATCCAGGGCAATATATATGTCCTTCCCCGGCTTGTAACCGGCCTTCTCGATCCCTTGCAGGATAACCTCCATGGCCTCCTCATTCGACCTTAAGTTTGGGGCAAACCCGCCTTCGTCACCCACGGACGTCTGATGCCCCTTGCCCTTCAGGACCCCCTTCAGGGCGTGAAAGGTCTCCACGCCCATGCGCATGGCCTCACTAAACGAAGAGGCCCCGCAGGGTACGATCATGAACTCCTGGATATCCACGTTATTATCCGCATGAGCGCCGCCATTCAAAATATTCATCATGGGCACCGGCAGTACGCGGGCGGCAACACCGCCAAGATAGCGATAGAGCGGAATCCCTGATTCTTCTGCCGTAGCCTTGGCTACCGCTAAAGATACGGCCAGAATGGCATTGGCGCCCAGCTTACCTTTATTATTTGTCCCGTCCAGGGCTATCATGTTCTTATCGATAAGCGCCTGCTCGGAAGACTCAAAACCTATCAACACCGGAGCAATTTTCTCATTGACGTTCTTGACCGCCCTGGAAACGCCTTTACCCATATACTGGGTTTTAATCTTATCGCGGAGTTCCACGGCCTCTTTTTTGCCGGTCGAGGCGCCGGACGGGACGGCGGCCCGCCCCATATAGCCGGATTCCAAATAAACGTCAACCTCTACAGTCGGGTTACCCCGGGAATCAAAAATCTGTCTGCCAATTATATTAATGATTTCGCTCACTTATCCTCCATGGTAAAATAAAAATGAGCAGCCGTTCAGAAAATCTGGGCTAAACATAGCAAAACACAGATACCCTGTCAATACATATATTTAACGATCCAATTGGGCACGGGGGATGCTGTATTCTCCAAAGGAAGGGCAGTCTTGTGATGGACCTAACAATAAAGTCTTTTATCAGGCAGGTGATAGAACTGGCGAATTTTCTCCATTGGCCATCCTTTCCTTAAGAAACAGGAAAGCGCCTCATCGAGAACGATATTCTTTGATATGGTTTGTGAAAGGGGATGTCCCTGTTCACAAACGAACCGGTAAAGATGTCTATTTTTCCTGCTTAATCTTTTCTCGAAAGTATGCAGATTTAACCGCTTACCCATGGCTGGAGAGTTTCTGACACTGGAATAGAGTTTTTCATCACCCAGATGTTCAAATAATAAGACATTTTCGTAAAAAGACCCGTGCTTGGGATGGACAGCGATACAGAAATCATCAATATCCGCACTCCTGGCATAAAAATACACGAGCTTGACTAATGCCAGGAAGATAAACATCCCCTTGCCGCTCAAATCCTCGTGGACTGCCAGGCCGGAAAGCTCTGCCGCTTTTCTTCCATGATATCTCAGGAAGTCCATCTCAATGTTGTAGATTTCATCCATGGGCAGTCCTAATGGTGAGTCCGGGATAATAGTAAGGGTCATTATTACTAAGTCATCCTTCTTGGCGATAAACGTCCGGGTGTCAGGGAGTAAATTATAAATCCCTATTCTCATTTCAGAATGGTGCGGTTTAACATATCCTCGTGCTACATAGGCCTTGTAGATAAGATTATATGACTGCTCCAATTCATCCAGAGTATCAACTACCTTGAATTCTATATCCTCGGCGCTAACCGGGGATTTTGCCGGGACATCATCGTCTAAGATATCTAATGTTATCATAATACAGCCTCACCTATAATTTTTAATATAACTATTATAAATATAGCAAAAAATATATAAGGTGTGAATTTATTTTAACACTTTTTGTTCCAGCAAGAAGATTTATGCCCGGGCAGAGCACTATCTCGTTTTCATCCGGAACCCCAAAAATTCCGGATGAGCTATCAGCACTCAGCTAGCAGCGCTCAGCTTAATGTGTTGTTTGTCTTAGATTTTTGCTGATAGCTAATCGCTGATCGCTGAAAGCGTGAAGCCGGAAACAGTAGTTTCCGGATGAGCACTATCTCGCAGAAAAATAGCCGGGTGGAAGTACCTGGGTGAAGTCGTAGTCAGGATAGCATTTCCGGATGTAGGCCAGTTTGTCGTCGTCAATTTCCACAAAGAGATCGGTCTGTTCTACAAAAAAATACCGTATATCCTCCAGGGACATCCTGAGACCGCCAGTGGGATAGGACTTCCCCCATTCTGATTCATCGCCATTATTGGCCGTGAAGAAAAAGGTATAAAGATCACAGTCAAAATCCTCCATATTATAGACATCCGCAAATCGTGCATGCGCTGTGCGCAGATCCATACGCTCCAAAATGGCCGGCGCATCCTTTACTGACGGGAAATATCTCAACTCTCCGATCGGCTCAAACAAAAGTATATCCTCATAGAAACGGGCATGCTTAGGATTTACGGCGATACAGATGTCGTCGGTCTGCACATACTGAGCGTAGGCGTAAACCACCTTGAAAAGAAGCATGAATATATTACTGCACTTAAATTCCTTTGCGGTGACCAGAGAAGAACCCTCGGATACCAGGCGGCCTTTATTCCTTAACATATCCAGCTCGTTTTTATATATTGCATCGGATGGCAGTCCCAGGGGAGAATCGATAATAAGGGTGGCGGTGGCAACCGCCCTCCCCTCGGATCTGGCAGTAAATACCCGGGTCGAGGGTAATATGTTTTGGATCTTCAGCCTCATTGTCGAAGGATCCGGATCCATGTAACCCAGTTCTACATATCTATCATGTGCCAGAGAAAAGGCCTCGATCCATTCTTCCCGTGAAGTGGCGGTCTTAATCCGGTAATCAAGGGATTGTCCTACTTCGGTAAGCCGGGACCGCCTCAGTCTTATGGCCCTGCGACTCTCCGGGAGATATTTTTTCTCTCTCAGAAGTTCTGCGTTTCTTATCAGCATCTGGCTTAACTTCTTTTGTTTAGTTTTTTTCGTTAACGTTCTTATCGGCCCTATTCCAATTTTGATAAAAACTTCCCATAAGGATACGGAACTCCCACAATCAACTTTTTTATTAAAATTGCCGATTGAAAAAGCAGAGATTATCTATTACGATCTTATTATTCTGATCGGAGGCAGAAAAAGGCCTATGTGTATTAAAAATATATGGTGTAAAAAGCTATTAACTTCGTTTCTCGCATTAGTCCCTGTTTTATTAATATTAACGAATACATTCGCGGAGCAACAGCCCTCCGCAGAATCCATCGCGCAAAGAATTTACGACCGGGATACCAGCCGCGACTCCCATGCCATCGTACTTATGAAGCTTATTGAAAAAGATGGCCAGAGCCGTGTCAGAGAAATGGAGATATGGCGAAGGGATTTTGGGGAGTTTAAAAAGACCCTGATCCGTTTTAACAGCCCGGCTGAGATAAGAGGAACGGGTTTCCTGACCTGGGAAAATAAGAGCCGGGACGATGACCAGTACCTGTTTTTACCGGAACTAAGGAGGAGTAGAAGGATTGTCTCAAGCCAGAAGGATCAAAAATTTGTCAACTCAGATTTTACCTATGAAGACATGCAAAGGAGAAGGGTCGAAAAGGATGTCCATCACCTTTTGGGATCGAAAATTCTAAGTGGTTTCAACTGCTGGGTGTTGGAAAGTACCCCAAAACCCTCTGCCGAGTCTCAATACGAAAAGTTTGTAGCCCTTGTGACCATGGATAGCTATGTGCCTATTCAAATTGACTATTACAAGCATGGCCGGGTAGTGAAACGCTATACGGTGTTCAATCTCCAGAAGATAAGTGGTATATGGACGGATATGGTGGCCGAGATGGCCGACCTCCGTAACCAGCACAGGACAGTGCTTGAAGTCCAGAAAATTTCATATAACGTCAATGTTGACCCAAATGTCTTTACCGTACGCAATCTGGAAAAATATTAAGAAGGGCAGGGCCTTATTCCTGCTTTTTGCCCTGGCTGCATTCCTGCCATGCACTGCCTCTGCCCAGCCTTTCTCCCTGATCCGCGACTCCAAAGTCAGCGGCAACATCTGGGTTCGCGGGACAGAAGACCTGCGGCACGACGAACCTTACGAAGACACACGCACCCTTAGAAACAAGTTATTCCTGGAAGGAAAGGCCCAAATTGAGGAGCATATCAGGATGGTTGCCTCGGTGATGTCAGATTACCTCTGGTTTCGCAACGACGGCTCAAGAGATGACTTCAGCACTGAGATGTTTGAGGGTTATGTAGAATTCTCGGAGCAGAAGTGGGATATAACACTCGGCAACCAGATTGTGCGCTGGGGCAAGGCAGACGAAATAAGTCCGGTGGACAATCTCAATCCGCAGGACCTGCGGGAGAGTATCACGTTAAGGCTGGAAGACAGAAAACTACCCGTATTTATGCTGCGGGCGCGTTATTTCTTGTCCGAAGGCGCCATAGAGGGTATATATAAACCACACTTCCGCAGCGCCAAAACCGATTTCTTTGGCTCAGACTGGGCCACCCTCAAGCACCTCAAAACCCAGGTAAGGCACTCCACGACATTATCACAGGCGCTTAAAGACTACCTGACCGGCCTGGAGATAAGGGAAAAGGAATACTCCACCGGCCTGGAGAACAGCGAGGCCGGACTGCGGTTTACCGGAACAGTGGGCAACCTCGACTATGGAATCAGCTATCTTTACACAAGAAATTCCTTCCCCTTTATTGAAAGTTTTCCCATTAAAAACATTAATGTCAGCAACCCTTCGGCAGAGGCGCTTTTGGGCCAATTGGCACAGGCCCAATTGCTTGACGAGGACATCATCGTAACCTATGAGAGAAATCAGGTTATCGGGGCCGAAGTCGAGACCACCATGGGCCTCTTCGGCATCCGGGGCGAGGCGGCCTATATGACCGACCAGGTATTTTTAAAAAATGACCTCACCTCTACCAGCAAGCATATACTGCACTACGTCCTTGGTATCGACAGGACCTTTACCAACGACTGGTATGCAAATTTCCAATTATACCAGAGAAAGATATTCAGCTATGACGACAGAATCCTTTTCGACCATGAGTTTGAATCCGGCCTTTTCCTTCGCATAAACAAAACCCTCTTCCACGACAAACTGCGCCTCAATCTTGATTCACTTTACAACGTTACCGACAACGGCTTCTATCTAAATCCAGAGGTTGAACTGCGTTATGTGGATAATCTATCTATCTTCGCGGGCCTGAATATTTTTGACGGAAAAGCCGATACATTTTTAGGAAACTACGACAGAAATGATCAGGGTTATCTTGCCGTCAGGTTCTCATTTTAACCCTGAAAGCCTTCGGACATTTTAGCAGTAAGCGATTCTTATGGAGAAAATAGCCCGGCTCATATTACGAAAACGCTGGCTGCTTCTGGCAACCCTCTGCATCCTTACGCTCTTCTTCGCATCCATGATCCCCAGGACGAAGATGGAACATTCTGTAGAGTCTTTTGTCCTCAAAAACGATCCCGATCTCGTCTTCTTTGAAGAATTTAAGAGGCATTTCGGCACAGACGAATTCTTTGTCCTGGCCTTCAGGGATGAAAATATCTTCACCAATGAAATGCTGGCGAAGATCAAAGCGCTTACAGAAAAGCTGGAAACCATAGAAGAGGTGCGGGATGTAATCAGTCTGACCGACGCCACGGACATCCGGGGCGAACAGGATAACTTTTATGTCCGGTCCCTGGTAGAAAAATTGCCGCTTTCCCCGGATGAACTAAACGCCCTCAGGGAAAAGGCCCTCCTCAACCCTCTTTATGTCAACAGGTTGATCTCCAGAGACGGCCGTACTACAGCCATTATCGTGAAAACCTTTGATCGCCCGGACGATGACCTCTATCGAACCCGTCTGCTCGAAAAGGCGGATGCCGTCATCAACGACGTCTTCCCCCGGAACCACCCCAAAATCTACAAGGCCGGCTGGACGGTAACCGATAACACCTTAAGCCGGTATATGATGGGCGATCTCAAGACCTTTGTCCCCATCGTCTTACTCCTGATCGCCTCTGCCCTTTATTTGATCTTTAGAAGCCTCTGGATCATGTCCATTGCCACGGTAAATATCATAATCTGCCTTATATGGACCATGGGGTCGTTTCCGCTGGTCAACGCCACCATAAATAATATAACCACCATGACTGCCCCGCTCATCATGACCATCGGCATTGCAGTGGCTATTCACATAATCGATCAGTATCGGGAAGACCTCCCCCGGCTGCCCGATAAAGACTCCGCCCTTATATCTTCCATAAGGCTGGCCATTCTTCCCTGTTTCCTGGCGAGCTTTACCACGGTTGATGGCTTCATCTCGCTGAGCGCCAATGATATCCCGCCCATACGGGACTTCGGCTATGTGTCTTCACTGGGCATATCCTTTTCCTTTTTAGTATCCATAATCTTCATTCCCATTATGCTCTACCTCCTGCGCCATCGCCCCATAAATTTTAAGCCTCACGAAAATACCTCACAGACGAAGATCATCCGCTTTTTTTACACACTTGTGAACAATCATGAAAAAAAGATAATCATTCTTACCCTCTTTATAATAGCGCTCTCAGTCTGGGGCGTATCCCGCATAAAAGTAGAGACGAACCTTTTGGAATACTTCAAAAAGGGCAGCGAGGTCTATCAGGCCACAGATTTTGTCGAGAAAAATTTGGGTGGTGTAACTACCATCGAGATCTCGGTCAAAACAAAGGAGATGGACGGCATACTTGAACCATCGGCGCTAAAAAAGATAGACTCTGTGGAAGAATTTCTACGCGGGCAGGAAAAGATTGACAGCGTCATTTCTGTGGCAGATTATATTAAAGATATGAATCAATCCTTCCATAACGAAGACCCGGCTCACTACAGGCTGCCGGCCGGCAAAAATCTGGCTGCCCAGTATATGCTACTTTACGGCGCCGGGGATATCCGGGATTACATTGATCCTGACTGCAAGACCGCCCGTATCTCTGCCCACTTCAGGGAACACAATTCAAGACACATCCGGGCCATGATAGACAAGACCGATGCATTTATCAAAACCTTGCAAGGACCTGATCTTGAAATTCGGGTAACCGGCAAATCCTTGCTTACTGCCAACCTGATCGAGGCCCTGGTAAACGGCCAGATATATAGCCTCTCTCTGGCCATCTTTCTTATCTTCGGCATAATCTTTGTCATTCTCCGGTCGTTTTCCCTCGGATTTATAAGCATTATACCCAATACTATCCCGCTTCTCATTAACCTCGGTGTAATGGGGTGGCTGGGCATCCCCCTCAATACCTCTACCGCCATGATCTCCACAGTGGCCATAGGTATAGCGGTTGACGATACCATTCACTTTCTGACCCGTTATAAGCACGAGAGAAGAATGGGCAAAGGCAACTTTCAGGCCATTGCCATAACCATGCAGTCTAAAGGATCAGCCGTAATTTCCACCTGCATGGTAATTGTGATGGGGTTTGGGATATTGGTATTATCTAACTTTATCCCTACCATTCAATTTGGGTGCCTGACAGCGTTTACTATGTTAGTCGCGCTCATGGTAGAGCTGACTACGCTGCCTATCTTACTGAAAATTGTGAATCCAAGAGTTAACTAACTCTTGACATTGGTAAATTAACGGATATATTTTACTGTAAAATAGTAAATTAGGGGGTTATCATTTACCATGAAGATAAGTTCCAAAAGGCAGGTAGCTATACCCAAAAGGATCTTGGAGACACTAAGGCTAAAGCCAGGCGATGAAATCGAATTTGTAATAGAAGGAAATACAGCCAAGATAGTACCCATCAAAACCATTAGAGTACCAAGAGATCAGGCCTGGTTCTGGACGCCGGAGTGGCAAGAAAAGGAAAAAGAAGCGGACGAGGATATAAGGAAAGAACGTTATCAGGAGTTTGAAAATGTGGAAGATCTCTTGAAGGATATTCACGGTGAAAATTAGGCGTACAGAATCCTTACTGAAAGATTACAGAGGCCTTTCACCGGAAATTCAAAAACACGTTGATAAACAGATCACCCTCCTGGTCAAAAATCCCAGATATCCCTCACTTAAGATGAAAAAACTCAAGGGCGCTGACAAGTTCGAGGTAAGAATAACTAGGGGCTATCGGATGACCTTACGATACGACGGTGAAATCCTTGAGTTACGAAGAGTTGGTACGCATGACCTTTTAAGAAAAGAAGGGTAGCTACTTACCGCCTGATATGAAAGATAATTCTACAATACCCTGGTCATACGATGAGGCTTTTTGCCGAAACATAGGGCTCATATCTCCTGAAGAACAGCAAAAGATTAAGAAGGCCCGGATAGCCATTGCCGGAGTCGGCGGCGTAGGCGGCCACTACCTGCTCACATTAGCCCGCACCGGATTCGAACGCTTCAATATCGCTGACTTTGACCATTTTGAAGTAGCCAATTTCAACCGGCAGGTGGGAGCCACCATAGAAAACGTCGGCATGCATAAGGCCGAAGCCATGAAGAAGATGGCCCTGGCTATAAACCCACAAGCCGATATAAAAATTTTTGACCAGGGTATAAGCAAGGATAATATCGCCGAATTCCTGAAAGATGTAGATATCGCATTAGATGGCGTAGATTTCTTCAACATAGAGACTCGACGGATGCTCTTTCGGGAAGCCAGAGCACGCGGCATCTATGCCATTACCTCAGGGCCAATGGGGTTCAGCGCCACTCTGCATGTCTTCGCCCCCCAAGGCATGGGTTTCGATGGATATTTTGATCTTAATGATAATCTGCCAGAAATCGATAAGCTCATAGCCTTTGGCCTTGGTCTGGCGCCCAAGGCCACACATCTTAAATACATTGAGTCATCATCGATAGATCTTACCAAACAAACCGGGCCTTCCTTGGGGCTGGCCTGCCAGCTCTGCAGCGCCTTGGTGGCCGCGGAAGTCATAAATATGATCCTGAAAAGAAGAAAAATAAGGGCCGTCCCGTACTATTTTCAATTCGACCCCTACCTTCAAGTTTATAAACAGGGTTATCTACGCTGGGGAAATCGAAATCCTATTCAGCGGTTGAAAAGGTGGTATGTAAAGAAGTATTTTCTAAAATCAGGCGGTTAGGTTTTGGACGCAGATAACTGCAGATTTTACTTATTAAAATTCGAATTTCGAATTTACTGTGCTGCGGGTATCAGCGAAAATCAGCGTCCAGAATAAAATGATTCCAAAAGATACAATTCTTAAAATCGTTGAGGCCGGGACCTGGGCGCCTTCGGGCGACAACTGCCAGCCATGGCGTTTTACATGGGATGGACAAAAACTCCTTCTCCTTAACGTGCCAGAAGGGGATACATCCCTTTATAATTCAAGGCAGAGGGCCTCTCTCATCGCCCACGGCGCTGTCCTGGAAAACATGGACATCGCCGCCCGCTCCTATGGTTATTCCATGTGCCCTACCCTCTTCCCTGTAAGCCAAAACGCATCTTCGAAAGAAGAGCAAAGCTCACTTATAGCTGCCATTGAGTTTCAGGAATGCCCAAGGGAAGATGATACGCTATTACCGTTTATTACCAAACGCGTCACCAACCGCAATCCGTATAAAAAACGAAAAACTATCGACAAAGAAGTCATTGCCGCCCTTATGTCCCTCCCCGAAGAAACAGGGATCGGGGAGCTATATTTAACCGGCGATAATCTCCCCTCACCCCTCACCCCTGAAATCCCCCCTAGCCCCCCTTTGCAAAAGGGGGGATGTGGGGCTTTATATGCCCCCCTTGATAAAGAGGGAACCCCGCTATCTCCCCCTTTTCCGCACTCAGGCGGATTCGCCGAGGCGAAGAAAAAGGGGGATACAGGGGGATTTTCAGAACAAATAAAATTCCTGGCTAAGGCAGTAGCCATCCACGACCGGATGCTATTTGAGAACGAAAATCTGCATCATTTCGTCTTCGAACACATCAGATGGTCAGAGAAAGAAGGCTTGCAAGCAAAAGACGGCATGCCCATAAAGACCATGGGGCTGAATCCCTTCCAGGCGATGGCCTTCAGACTACTCGGCAACTGGGCGTTGGTTTCTTCTCTGAATATCTTCGGCTTAAGCCATATGCTCCCGTTCCAAAGCTACAAACTCTGCCTTGGTTCCTCGGCCATGGGCCTGATCCAGATGCCCGGCGCCACACCTGAAGACTTTGTCCTGGGCGGAAGGCTCTTGCAACGGGTCTGGCTCACCGCCACCAAACACGGTCTGGCTTTTCATCCTATGACCGGCATTACGTTTCTCATCCAGCGCCTCTATCTCGACAGAGAACTGGGTTTTTCAGAAACCCACAAGAGGTTGCTTGAAAAGGCGTGGGATTACTTACAGAGTGTTTTTCCTGTAAATAGATCAAAAGGGATAATAATGCTCTTTAGATTGGGCTATGCCTCGCCACCACCTGCACAGGCTCCCCGGAGGACTGTCAAGCAAGTCCTTGATATTGACAAAAATGATTATATAAATTATCATATTAATAGTCATGAAACGAATCTATAAGTCAGCATTTATAAAATTTGTCAAAAAACAAAGGCGTCCCTTACAGTTAGCAATTGAAGACGAGACAGATGTGGTTCTTGAAAATCCGGAAGTCGGCGAGGTCAAGCCAGGTGATCTGGCTGGTTTCAGGATCCATAAGTTTAAGTTTCAAAAGCAGGAGTATCTGTTAGCCTACCGAATGGAAACAGATACTTTGACCTTCTTTATGGCAGGGACCCATGAAAATTTTTATCAGAAGTTAAAAAGGTATATAAAAGAGGCAGGAATATGAGCATCGCGGAAAAAATTTACAAACAGATTGTTGAAATGCCAATTAAAGAGCGAGAAAAGCTTTTTGCCGCCATCGCCAGACAGGGATTTGAAAAAGAAACTTATTCTCATGAGGAGGTCTTTGGAGAACTCAGACAAAGGCCCTTTATTATATCAGAGACTGCTGAATACCTTGGCGTTTCAGTGATTACCCTGAGGCGTTGGGTCAAGCAAGGCAAGATCAAAGCTGAAAAGATTGGCAAAAATCTAGTCTTTGAGGTGGATGAGCTAAAAAGAGTGAAAAGTGCTTCCCCTCGCCGGGAAGTGCCCAGGCTCAAAAAGAAATTTGTCGCCTAAGGCTAACGTGTTATCCCCCCTCAAAAAGCAAAGGGCGAGGAATATCCCCGCCCTTTGCTTTTTACTCCTGTATCCTGACTTCTGTCTTCTGTATTCTGCCTTCTAATCTTACTTCTTCTTCCCCAACTTCCTCCGGGCAGCCCCAGCCAAACCGATCAAGCCGGTGCCGAAGAGAAGCATGGTACACGGCTCAGGGACTGCATACCTGGCCGAGCCGTCAACCTGCAGATTCAGATCATAAAGATCACCGCCTACAGTTTGACCCGTGTAACCTGTCCAGTTGCTGGGCAATACGACATCAGGAATGCCGTCACCGTTTATGTCCGCATCACTATTGGAATCCGTGAGGGCCGCCAAGAAAGGAAACGTGGAAAAATCCACACCGTCTTCCGTGAACATAACACCGGGAAGCACCCATCCACTCACAAAATCAACATCGATATTCCCATCGAGCGTAGGGAAATTAAAATTTCCCCCCCCAGACATAAGGCCAAACGATGCTATCTGTGTGCCGTCCTTGTAGCCCGATATCGTGCCTCCGCCTATACCTGGCTGCGCAAACGTCGCCGAATTAGTGTCCAGATAGAAATCAAGCGTCGCAGTGTTAAACACATATTGCGCATTACCTGCGACAACAGCCGTATGCACTCCCGTCATTGTAGCTACACCTGTCAGCTCAAAATCACCGCCACCTATAAAACTCCCGTCGCTGTACTTTATGATCGTACCCGTAGCGTCATTTTGGAGTCCTGAGGTTCCGACCTTAAAAGCCACCACATCCGTAAAAGGATCGCCTCCGTCTAAACCATTTAGATCGGTATCCGTGATGTTTACATGACTGAGACCCGTGTAGGTCATATAGTCAATAGCCTTAACAGTCTTCCCCCCCACCTGTAAACTCCAGTCGTCCAGTATTACAAGCGCCGCTGAGGCCTGAGCCACGTTTAAGGCGAATACGCCCAGTAGACACAATGCTAAAACAAACCATTTTTTCATCTTCTTCACCTCCTTCCCTTTAAAATTTAAACTTTTAAAAAATCTTTTTCCCATTTCTTCACCCCCTATTAGGATTGTTAGAATCGTTAGACGTTCGAACGATTCTAACATATTAAACAAATCGAACATGTTACCAAAGGCCGTAGTGAGCCATCATTCATATTGCCCACTTGCATTAATTTACAAGCAACCTCCATGCCAACCAGCACAACATGATTGAACAAAATAGTATCAGTAATGGTATCCAAGAGTTAGAGTATTCGCAGAACATTGAGCACGAACCGATTCAGAGTGAAAAGTGGAAGTGAATTTCCACTCAGAGGAAATCTATTTCCACTATGGGTGGTAAAACTTTTCATATCCAAAATCTTTTCACCGCAGAGCGCAGAGAAATTTTAGCTTACATCATTTTATTTGCATTTTAATAGCAATATGCTAACATATTGACTAATCTCACGTAGGAGGACAGTGCCATGCCCACTTTATATATCCGGGATATATCCGCCAGCGCCTATCGGAAGCTTAAACTCCGGGCCCGGCGTCACCGCCGCGCTCTCACGCAAGAGGCTGCTACTATTCTTGAAAAAGCGCTCGAAGAACCGGAGAAGGAAACCGATATCTGGGCTGAAATGGACGCCATAAAAGAGAGCATTTACACCCGCCTTGGTTCGCTCGGAGATAGCGCCCCTCTCATCCGCGAGGATCGTGAGATTGGATTGAAGAATTTAAGGTTTAATAGGTTCGACTCGAAAGGACCTACTAGGTTAATCCCTACCTGCTAATCGCTATTAATCCCTATTTTTTACACTTTTTCCTAGCTACACAGCCCAAGCTAATCAAGCCGGTCCCTACCAGAAGCATGGTGGCCGGTTCGGGGACACCACTGCCGCCGTCATGGGAAAACGGACTAAATATACAGTGGGTTTTATGGTTGGCCTGGATATAATGGTCGTATGCCACTATATCGACCCACGTATATCCATCCGCTGAAATATGGAACTTTTTCGTCTCGCCCTCTGCAAGGTCACCCCATTCATCACCGGGGATATAATTCTGGACCGTCTCGCCCGTACCAAAATCCCCGATAAGATATTCATAATACGAAGTTGGAAACACACCGTGGGGAGGCAATTCAGCGCCATCACCCATGATTGGTATCCCGTCCGGACAAAAATAAATATAGGGATCAGCGCTATAATCGGCTGTTCCATCCAGCGTTTCAAAAAAATCCGGCTCTTTCACAACATTCCCATCATCGTCGATCAACTGTCCTTTAAGCCAGGTAACATCAATCGTGCCGTTTTCATTAACAGGAACTGCGGCGGCAAACTTTATATCATAAATATTCAGGTTTGCCCCAACGACCCAAAGGTCGTAGTCATAAGAGTAGATAATCCATGTCTCCGTTACCGGGTCGTATGTAGCGCCGGGTATGTATATCTGGAGATTGGGCACGGCCTGAACAGGGGTGGCCAGACCCAGGATCAGTAAGGCTATTGCTATGGATGTGGTGATTGAACGAATATTCATTTCTGCCCTCGTACATTACCTTAAGCAATATCTGTACCATTGATGGATTAATCGGTTTTAATCTAAAAATAATTTGACATATAAGATAGTTATCTTATACGGGAAAATTGATAGTAGGATAAGAAAGAGAAAAGGAATGTCATCTGAATGGAAAAATACTTCCACTATGTGTGTAAAGTTTTTCACATCGAAATTCTCCTGCTCACCGCAAAGAACGCAAAGAAAAAAATCTATCCTTTAAATAAGTCAAAACGAAAACTTCTGTCTCTGGTAATGACGGAGGCAGGTCTTAAGGTTGGTGGCCAGGCCCTTTTTGCTGTTTACTATAAAAAGGTTGTGGTTTATGTGAAAAAGTTCTTCCTTGAGCCGCACTACCGGCCTCTGTTTTCTGCCTTCCACCCCGTAAAGGCGGCTTATTTCCTCCTCAAAAAGCGGGACTATTTTATCTTTCATACGAAGCTCGGTATCCACCAGAAAGAAAGCCAGATGCGGTGACAAGTCCTCCAGGCGTTGATAAAAGGCCCGGACATCCGCGGCCTCCACGCCCTTCGGCGGCGAGGATTTTACTTCTCCATAGGCCAGGCGGTTATCCAGACAGGCAATAACATCATAATCCCCACCATGGGGGGTCTCTCTGAACTTTACACCGTAGATAGCCGGGGCCTCAAATTCCCGGATGAATACCTGGGCGACAAACCATTCGAGGGTGGGGCCTATACTTGATACCGATTTTATGTCCAGGGCATAGCCGCCTCGATCCAGCCTGGCAACGAGTCCTATCTCCTCAAGAAAACGGAGGTAGTTGGCAGCGGTGTGTGGTGAACAATACCGGGTCAGGTCTTTTAAGGTAAAGCGCTGCTGATGCGTTATGAGATCACGCAAAAAAAGCCGGAAGGAGTAACGCCCCATCAGGCGATAAAAATGTCCCTCTACCCTGGCATCCGCCTCAAGGGATAATAATAAGCCTCTATCCGGATTATACTGGATCAGGTTAAACCCTTTTTGCCGGAGGATAGAGACCACGGTCACATCCTGGCGGACCAGACGATGCTCCAGGTGGAGGATTTTATCTTTTAGGCGGGCAATCTCTTTCTTCAGCCGCTCGATTTCTTTTTCCATACCCTCAGCTTTCAACTATCAGCCTTCAGCTTTCAGCCTAAACAACCAAAGGCTATGCAACGGCAGTTAAATACATGAACATGCATAGCGAGCGCATTCCCCGCTGCTTGCCGTCCAGGTCCGACCCTGGCGGGCAGCGGGGTTAGCGAGCGAATACGATGCATTTTGCCTTGCATACGGAGATCCCCCGTCCGCCTCAGGTCCGCCTGCGGCGGACGGGGAGCTTCAATTCGCAAAATCCCCCTGTATCCCCCTTTTCCAAAGGGGGAAGCGTTTCTCTTCCCTTTGGAAAAGGGAGGTTGGGAGGGATTTAAGAATACTCTTTCAAACAGCTAAACTGATACAAAAGGCTAAATATCTCACGGCTAACTTGCTGACTGAAGATCCGCCCATGGCGTGATCTGCGGCTACCCGCTAATCGCTAAACACTACCCGCTATACTAAACCGCCTTTACATAAATATCATGTACGATCTCCGGATCGACCGCCACCGTAGTCTCACCTACCTGTATAATAGGGGAAGGCTTCTTCTGCCGCATCTTGATTATACTTCCCGGCGCCACACCCAGGGCGCTCAACTTATCCAGCCTGGCCGGAAAGTTGGTAGAGATGAAGACAATACGCCCTTCTGCGCCCGGATCGAGGTCGTTAAGGGGCATAACCAGAGGCCTTACACTCTTTTCAGGGGCGGTGCAGCATTTTCCCGGTGGAATAGGTTTGCCGTGCGGACAGACTGGAGGATGGCCGAGGAAAGTACAGACACTATCTGTGACCTCAGGGCTCAAAATATGCTCCAATTTACAGGCCTCTTTCTCTGCCTCCTCCTCCGAAAGTTCAAAGATCTCCATAAGCAGCCGCTCGGTCAGACGGTGCCTCCGTATAATCTCCCGGGCCTTTTCCTCTCCTTTTTCCTTGAGATAGACCTTGTCCCCTTCCCTGGCAAAGAGTCCTTCCTGCTCCATGTAGGAGAGAATATTCCTGGCCTCAGGATCCGATGCCTCGCGCTGGAGATCAGCCACGTCTGAGACCCCATTTTCGCGCAGGTTCCAGATAAATTCCAGCAGTTCATCGATGGCCCGGTCACGGGTTTCTGCCTCCCTGTGACAAAACGGCCCCCGGATATGACAATGTGGTTTTCTCTTCCCCCAGTTAAATTGCATAGGTACCTCCACGTCTAACTTCGCCACAGAGCACACAGAGGTCACAGAGTTAACTTATAAAAATAAATCTTCTCTTGTATCTCTCTGTTATCTCTGCGGGTAATAGATTATATTTTAAAACCAGTGATTTTCAAAATTAAATTCAGCAGCCCCCCCACAGTAAAGGCCACAGCCAGGATAAAGCCGCTGATGGCCGCGCCAATTTTCCAGCCCCTTTCTTTGACAATAACCAGGAAATTCGCCAGACACGGGACGAACAAGGTCATGGTTACCAATGCCACCAGGATCTGCTCGGCGCTCAGCGCATGTGCCCGCGCCAGGGCCAGAAGACCGGCCGCACCATAGTCACGACGCAAAAAACCGATGAGAAAGGCCTGGGTGGTCTCTACCGGAAGTCCCAGTACGCCTTTAATAAGCGGTGAGGCGCCCTTTTCGATATTTATCAATATCCCGGTCTTATCCATTATAAAAAGTATGAATGTGCTCAGGGCAAAGAGGGGTACGGCCTCTTTAAGGTACCACTCTATGCGGGACAGGGTCTTAATGAGGATATTCCCGATCCTGGGAAGGCGGATGGGCGGGAGTTCCAGGACAAAATCGGAAGCTTCGCCCGGCAGATAGCGTGCCGCCAAGTAGCCGACCACCGCCAGGACAAGACCTACGACCCCGGCCCAGAGCACAACCATCATGGGAGAAAATCCGGAGAGCATGCCGAAAATAACGGCCATCTGCGCCGAACAGGGGACGCCCAAGGCCAGGAGCAGGGTGACGATAATCCTGTCACGCTTGCTTTCCAGGATGCGGGTGGTAAGCGTAGCCATAGTGGCGCACCCCAGCCCCAGAATCATAGGCAGAATGGCCTTACCATTAAGACCGATTAACCGGAATATCTTATTACTCATAACCGCCAGCCGGGGCAGATAGCCGGAATCCTCCATCAGGCCGAAGGCTATGAAAAAAAAGGTAATAATGGGCAGGATCAGGGCAAAGGCATAGGTCATGGCCATGGTCAGAAGACCGTACTGGCCGACCAGCAGGTCCCTCAGCCAGGCCACCGGCACCAGTCGCCCGGTCCATCTTATGAAAAACGGGTTGATATACTCTCCAAAGACCGTCTCTTCCATAAAGTCAACGGCCACGCCGGCGCCAAAAACGCCGATTACCTGATATAGTAAATAAACCGCGCCTATCAGAATAACCACGCCCCAAAACGGATGTACGGATAGTTCGCCAATGCGGGTGGAGAGCCGCTTTCGTTTGATAGGCTTAATCATGGTCACCCGGCGCACAATTTCATCCACCTTTTCCAGGCGGACCTGGTTAATCAGATAGCTTATGGGCTGATCGAATCCGGCCTGGCATGATCTTCGGATCGCCTCGATCTCGTTGATTCTGGATTCCGGCAGGCGCGCATGCAACCATCGTTTAAGGCTTTTATCCCCGGAAAGGAGCATGATTGCAATGGAACGAGGGCTTATATTCTCTTCCGGCAGGAACTCCGCTATCTGAGAGATGGCCTCTTCCAGGGCCGGATGGTAACTTATGTTCAATGTGGCCTCTCTCAGATCAACAAGCTCTTCTGTTATCTTTTCCAGATTCTTTTTCTGCGTGGCTACGGTGGAAATGACCTTGGCGCCGGTCAGCGAATAAAGCTCCTGATAATTTATTTTGATGCCGCGTTCGCGGGCCTCATCCTCCATATTAAGCACAAGAAGAAAAGGCAACCCCATTTCAGACAATTGGCTGGATATAAGGAGGCTACGCCTAAGGTTCTTGGCATCAGCCACCTGGACGATTAAGGCATCCTTCTCATTAAGTAAAATATTGCGCGTAACTATCTCATCTTCAGAGGTGGGCAGCAGGCTGTTTACGCCCGGAGTATCCAGCACAGTGATATTTTTACCCCTCCATTTGGTCGTGCCATGTGAAACCTCTACGGTCGTCCCCGGATAGTTTGAAACCACGACGTATTTACCGGTCAGGTAGTTGAAGACCACGCTTTTACCCACGTTCGGGTTGCCGACCAGTATGATTTTTTTTGTTGACTTCCGGTTAAAATCCTTACTCTCCATGCCCCTATTTTTTCCCCGCTTTCTCATCTGAAAATCCCCCTGTATCCCCCTTTTTCAAAGGGGGAATGTGATGGTGCCCCCCTTTACTAAAGGAGGGTGAGGGGGGATTTTTCTCTTTTTTCAAGCAATCCGCACATTCACCGTATATCTCTAATCTGTGATCTTTAATAGCGAAATGGCGGCGCACCGCTATCTCCTCCTGTATCTTTTCGATGCGATTATCCTTGAATTCAAGTATCTTCCCGCAGGAGAGACATATCAGATGGTCATGATGCTCTCCCTGATCAACATTTTCATAACGGGTCTGTCCATCGGCAAACTTCCTCTCCACCGCCATCCCGCACTCTGTCAGCAGTTTTAGGGTTCGATAGACGGTGGTATAACCTATCCGGGAATTGAAGCGGGACGCATGCCGGTAAAGTTCATCTAAGTTTACATGGCCCTTCATACTGAAAAAAATCCGGGCTATCTCATCCCGCTGACGTGAAGACTTGAGCTTCTTCTGGGCGATATATCCCCTAAGGATACTCTGCTTTTTATAAACAGCTTTCGTGAAAAAGTCCTCCCCTGCTTTTTAGACATTATGAAAATGAATTTCATTTTCATAATCTATTTAATACATCCTTCGGGTCTTGTCAAGGAAAATAAGTGTTTTTACCGCTCGAAGATACGCCGAAGGCGTAAGAGGTCGCCGAGAACGCCGAGATAACATATTAAACAGTTTAAAGTTTTTCTCTGCGGGCTCTGCGTGCTCAGCGGTGAAAAGGCTTTCTTACAAATTGATTAATATTGGGTGTTGACTTTTATGCGCAGTTGGCTTAGCTATAAGGGCTAATTTTACCTTAAATCTCAGACTTGAACCAGGATAAGAAATGCCCTGTAAGACATGCGGCGGACATCTCTCCATCGTCAGGACTTGAAGGGACGTAACCCTGCGCTGCAAGGTTTGCGGCCGTAAATACACAATTAAAGAACTGCTTGGCGAACTGGATGAAGATTTACTGGAGCGGATCGCCATGATCCGTTGTGACCGGGTCTGATTCCATGAACAGCCCGAAGACCAAAAACAACCTGCCGGTAATCCCTTCCAATATGGACGGAGATTTGCACCACATGGAAAACCTGCATGGCGCTGATCTGGTACTCTTTGTGGCCGGGAATCAGTTTATGGTCATGCCGGAACTCCTGGCCGCCTTTCAGCAACAATCCCCGGAGATAAAAACGATATTTTATGAGACCCTGCCGCCCGGTATGGAACTAAAACAGATACTGGCGGGCGGGGCTATATTCCAGGATAGAGTAATCGATGTTATACCCGACATCTATGCCTCCGTCAATGAAAGCGCTATGCATGTTTTAGAAGAGGCAGACCTTATTGAAAAAGAAAAATATTTTCTCTACTTGCACAACCGGATAGTGCTTATGGTTCCCGAAGGTAACCCGGCCCGAATTGCCTCTGTCCATGACCTGGGCAGAGATGAGGTCAGGATCTCCCAGCCTAACCCGGAGACCGAGGATATTGCCTTGCATATCATCGGAATGTACCGGGAGACAGGCGGCGAGACCTTAGTTAAAAGGATTATGGAGGAAAAAAGGGCGGAAGGCACCGCCATCTTCACGATTGTCCATCACCGGGAAACCCCCTTACGCCTGAAAAAGCGGACGGTTGATGTGGGGCCGGTATGGGCAACCGAATATATAAATGCACGCCGGGAAGGCTTAATGTTCGAGTGTATTGAGCCAGGCCAAGACATGGATCAGCGAGATAAAATAGATTACTTTATAACTGTGCTAAAAAACGCCCCTAATCCTTCAAATGCCGCAAAATTTCTCGACTTTATAAAATCAGACCTCGTCCGGAATATCTACAATAAATATGGCTTTGTCCCTCACTTCGTATAGTTTTAGCAAACACTGTCTAAAAAAAAGAGGGTTGTTTTATACCAAGTTACGTTCAAATCCCCCTTAATCCCCCTTTTTCAAAGGGGGAGATTTTATCAGGTAATCCTCCACACTATTCCCGGAAGAACTCAATATTTTCTGTAAGTTGGACGGAGGATTAGGAGGCTTGTTTTATCTCTTCAATTATACGACGGGCAGCTTCTATAGGGTCTTTGGCGGTCCGGATAGGTCTTCCCACTACTATATAATCGGCGCCATTAAGGATAGCCTCCCGGGGAGTGACAATCCTTCTCTGGTCATCATCGGATGTAACACTCCAGGCCGGCCGTATGCCGGGAGTAACGATGAGAAAATCCCTTCCTAACCGTTCTCTTATAGCCTTGATTTCCTGACCGGAAGATATGACGCCGCTGCATCCTGCTTCTCCGGCTGACACGGCCCTCTGCACCACAAGGCGGGAAACATCATCGATAAACTCCCCGGCCAAACCCTGGACAGTGAGATCATCTCTTCCTATACTGGTCAGAAGGGTAACCCCAAGCACCTTTGTCCCGGCGCCGGTAGCTATGGATATGGCCCCGGCCAGACGTCTGCCCGCATCACAGTGAATAGTCACAAAGTCAACACCGTATCCGGAGATAACGGATAAGGCCCTTTTTACCGTCTCCGGTATGTCGTGGAGCTTCAGGTCGAGAAAAATTCCGGCCTCTGTCTCTTCTTTGATCTTCTTCAGGATAGAAGGACCTTCCGCGATAAACAACTCCAGCCCGATCTTAAATACACCAACTGTACCGGCAAGAAGACGTACGTATGTCGAAGCTTCTTTCCAGGAAGGGAAATCCAGGGGAAATATGAGTCTGTCTTTATCTCTCATATCCCTTCTTCAAATACAGGAGAAATTCTCTATTGCCCTTGGCGCCCAGAATGGGCGACTCAATAAGACCTATAGAGATCAGACCGTTGTCTCCCGCAAATTTCTGTATTTTTTCAGCCGCCTGCGTCTGAAGCGCCGGGTCGCGGACTATACCCCCCTTCCCCACCTGTCCTTTTCCAACCTCAAACTGAGGTTTGACCAGCGCTACTATCTCCGCCTGCTCTTTAAGCAGGGTAACGACTACCGGGATAACCTTCGACAGAGAGATAAAAGATACGTCTATGACCGCTATGTCCGCCTTTTCGCCTATGTCTTCCGGCCCCAAGTAACGAATATTTTTTCGCTCCAGAGATATGACGCGCGCATCCTGTCTAAGCTTCCAGTCGAGCTGCCCATATCCCACGTCTATGGCATAGACCCGCCGAGCCCCATGTTTTAGGAGGCAGTCCGTAAAACCGCCCGTCGAGGCCCCGACGTCAATAGCCACCTTGCCCTGGACGTCTATACCAAAGG